>NZ_JADQ01000018.1:0-88084 GCF_000518465.1 Paenibacillus sp. J14
GTTTTGAAAGAAACTGAACGTGCGTTTCTAGCTTGCAAGGGCTCTCCCTGACGAAGGCATAACATGTGGTAACCAACCCACGGATAGCAGCGTGCCGACCGTCGCTCGCATTTTTGCTCTCGCGCCACGTGCTCAGGCAGANTTAAAACCGAGGGCTTGACAAAAACGTTCATAGCAACGGACTCCACGGCCCTTATTCGGGTTGTTGAGCTACTTTTCACGGTAATTTTCGCAAATAGCGTCATCTCTGTCCGCTACGTTCCAGAAGTGCCCAACGGTCATCTATTAACGTCCCTAGTGTCCGTTAGAACTCCCCCCCCCGCCTTTCCTCCTATGGACTAGCACCGGTTCGCTTATGGTATACTGCTAATAATATGCCAAAAAGAGAGGTACTCCGTCATGTGGAAAGAATTCAAAGCCTTTGCGCTCAAAGGGAACGTGCTGGATCTAGCCATCGGGGTCATTATCGGTGCCGCCTTCGGGAATATCGTGACTTCCCTGGTCAACGACATGCTGATGCCGGTAATCGGGTTGCTGGTAGGCGGTATTAACTTGAAAGAGTTACAGTTTCAATACGGAGACACGGTGTTGAAGTACGGAGCTTTCCTGCAAACCGTCATCGATTTCTTTATTGTCTCCTTCTCCATCTTCCTCTTCGTCAAGGGTATCAACAAACTGAGACGCAAAGAGAAAGAGGAGCCCAAGTCCGAAGCGCCGCCCGCCCCTTCCAAAGAAGAGGTGCTGCTGGCCGAAATCCGTGATTTGTTAAAGCAAAGAGCGTTGGAGGAGAAGTGACTCCTTTGAAGCCAAAAACCCGCCCGAGCCGTTTATGCTTAGGCGGGTTTTCTCGTATGCGCCTACACCAGCTTCTGCCCGCAATTCGGACAGAAGTTCGCGCCTTCGTTCTTATTCCCGCAGTTGGGACAGAAGTTCGGCCGCTTAGAGTCCGCTTCCGAGGCGGAAGGCGCTGCAGGTTGCGACGGTTGGCTCGCCCCCGAGTTTTGCGACTGGGACTGCGGCTGCGGATGATCTTTCCCCTGACCCGGTTCCGGATTCAGGTTTTTCATCATTTCCTTGGCCAGGTTCATCCCCATCATCATCCCCGCCATATCCGAAGCGGCCCCGCCGCCTTGCACCTTGCCTGAGGCGATGCCGTCCGTCATGCTGACCTGCTGGTATTTCGCTAAATTGCCGATCATTTCATGCGACGCCGTCTTCGTGATCATCTCCTGAATTTCCTTCGGATAACTGAAGCTCATCACCTGGAAGCCTGTGATGGCCAATCCGTCGTCCATGACCTGCATATCGAGGTCTTCCCGAATGCCTCGTGCGATCTCCGCGGCGTTGGCCTGCAGATTAAACATATCTTTGCCTTCCCGGCTAATCCACTTCATCAGCAGTTGATCGAGCACGGAGGTGATCCGAAGCTTGACGTCCTCCACCAAATAGCTTTGCTTGACCCCTGCAATCTTATCGATTAAGGTCACATAGTCGTTGACCTTGAAGTTAAACGTGCCGTTCGCACGAATCGGCATTCCGCCGGGGAGCTGCGGCGTAGGGATTAACACCGGATTTTGCGTGCCCCACCGGACGGTAAACTCCTTCGTATTGACGAACAACACCTCAACCCGCATCCCGCTGTTGAAGCCGAACTTAAACCCCTTCAGCGTGGACAGGAACGGCACGATCTCCGAGGCAATGTTATATTCGCCTTCCTCCTTAAAAATCCCCTCGATTTTCCCGTTATTCATAAAAATCGCGTCCTGCCCCGAGCGGATGATCAGCTTACTCCCTTTTTTAATTTCACGGTTGCTCCATTTCCAGAAAATCATGTCGTCCCGGAATTCTTCCCATTCCACGACATTGGCAAATTGGCTCTTAAAAAAACTCATCAGCTCTTCCTGCCCCTTCCTTTAAAATGATCCTCGGCTTCCGCTATGGGAGTGTCCGCCGCTGGTTGTACCGCCGCCGCCACCTCCACTGCTGCCACCGCCGCCGCTGTTGCTGCTCTCAATCTTCGTCTTCGTTACCGTCGTATGCAGATAATTGTCTTGTCGCCAAATGACGCCAGAATTGGCCGAATCCTCATAGGTACGACCGCTCACCGTGATCCTACCGCCGCTTCGGAACGCCATCATGAAGACGACCCCCGCCCCGATCACCAGTGCAATCACAAGCTGAATGCCGGTGTTGAACAGCGGGTTATCCGGATTCACCCCCGGCCGAAACTCCGCGTACCGGTAGGCCGTGCGTATGTATTCTGCAAACGCACCGTGATAATCGCCTGCGGACAGCATCGGGGTAATCTTGTTGCGGATTTTGTCCAAACGGCTGTCGTCCAGGTATTTCTCCCCTTTATAGAACCCTGCCAGATATAGATCCCGGTTCAGCATATCCAACGTCAAAATCACGGCGTTGCCATGCGGTTTGTCGTAACCCGGAGCCCGTTCATCGTAGAAATCCTCCGTCAGCTTCACAACATCCTCGCCTTCAGGATTGTCCGTGGTATAGATGATGATGTCGAGCTCTCTTTTGGGCCCATATTCATTCGCCAACGCGTTTAGGTCTTCAATTTCTCCCGGAGAGAGAAGTTCGGCCTCGTCATAAATCAGCTGCTTATTCGCAAACGGCGATTCAGCCTGAGCCGTTAACGGGGTCAGCATATTTAGCATGATCAAGAGCAGCAACGAGTACACCACGACCCATCGCTTGTTCATAAGAATACGCCTCCCCACAGCCAGGCCAATATTTTAAGTCCAACAAAAGAGAGGGCCGAAACGCCGGCAAACCATGCCGCCATTTTCCCTTTGCTTAGCGGCGGCTTTCCGACCACTTTGCCTGTTTGGCCGTTCATCGCGAACGTGTACTGCTTCCCCTTGTAGTTGTAATAGACCATCCAGACCGGAAGCAGCACATAATTCGCTCGTTTGACCGTCGTGTCGATCTGTTTGTCCGCGTAGCTTACCGTCGTGTATTCGGAAACGGTTGAAGAAATATAGGATTCGATATAAGGCATCGTTTTTTCCCGAGCTCTCGGGGTAAGCTGCTCGCTGGTATAGTTGTATTTTTCAGCAATGTATCCCGCAAGATATGGCGTCTTAAACGTCTTTAATTGGTCGTAGGGAAAAGGCTCCAGCTTATCCATCAGCTCATCGTCCATCTTCGCCGAGGCATCGATCGGCAGCCGGACATAATTCAGCCGAATTCTCCGGTAAAACTCGTAATGATCGGTTTCGGTATATTGATAATCGCCTCGGCGATAGCTTCTTACCTTCGTTCCTCGGCCGCGAACATCGATATTGTTCAGCAAATCGTACAGCCAGAACGGCACGTACATTCCGGTAATCCCCTGGATGCGGTTCGCGGTCATGAAGCCGCGGGGCGTAAGCAGCCCTTTTCGGCACCATTTCTTGAAAGCCGCCATCGCTTCTTCCTTGCTGATCGCAAAAGGGATCACCTGCTGCGGCGCCAGCTTCCCGGTCAGGCGATCGCTAAGCACCACAGCGGAACCGCAAAAGCTGCACGTCGTTGCGCTGGTTTCCGGCTCCGTTACGATGACCGCCCCGCAGCTTTCGCAGTGGTATTCCCGAACCTCGTCCTCCGTGAACACCTGTTGCTTCAATGGGTCGGGAAGTTGTTCGATGTTGTCCTTGCGACCGCAGCTTGGACAGGACAGCATACCTGTTGTGCTGTCAAACGTCATGCCGCTGCCGCAGCTCGGACATTTGTATTCAATGACCGGCAAATCGTTCACCTCAATCCATCCAAAATCAAGTTCAGGTAGCTCATTTATTTAATTTCGCCTTGAGCGCCGCTAGTTCATCTTCAGGAGTCGATGCTGTTGCTTCCTCCGGCTTCGCTCCCGCAGCATTGCTCTTCTCCAGCTCCGCGAAGATAGCGTCCAGATCGTCTTCCTGCGATCCCGCCCGAAGCTCCGCCAAAGCCATCGCTTCATTCAACGCTTGATCGGCCTTCGCCTCCAGCTCGCGAAGCGCCGCTTCTGTTCCCCCAGCAGCCTGGGCCTTGTTCAACGCAGCGGCCTCTGCCAGCTTGCTCTTAAGCGTCGCTTGCCGCGCTTCCAGCTTCTGCAGATCGGAGACCAGCTTCTCCTCCATCTGCTTCATCTGGGCGGCCTGATTCGCTGCTTGCTCATAGGCCGTCTGCAGCTCCTGCAGCCGTTCCGCCTGCTTCGCCTTCCGCTCCAGGAATTTTAGCGCGGCAGATTCATCGCCCGATTCCACCGCCTTCTCCGCATACCGTTGCAGCTTCCGGACTTCCTCGGCGCATTCGTCCAGCGCGCGCTTCGCCCGGTCTTCCGCCGCCTGAACCGCAGCTGACTCCGCCTTGACCTGCCCTAAATCCAGCCGTAATTGACGCAGGTATTCATCCACCGTCGCCGCCGGATCCTGCGAACCCTCCAGCATGGCGGAAAGATTCGACCGCATCACATCTTTAAATCTCGACAAAATCCCCACTTCCCGTCCCTCCTTCAGTTGGTCACTTACTTAATAATACATCAGATCCAACCGATTGGTTTCATTGCGGTACCAAAGGCAGGGCAAAATAAAAACGCCCCTAAGGGCGTTATCCCGTACAAGCGTTATCGCAGACCGTATGAACCATGGGATCAACCGATCCTCAAATTCGCAAATGGCGTTCTAGTGATTTGGCTGCTCTTTTTTCTCGGAATATGCGATCAGATTGACCTTCTCTCCGATGGACTGCTCGATTTTTTCTTCCAGCTTCCGAATCTCCTGAACTAACGACTCCCGGCCTTCCAGATCCGTGAATACGTAATCTTGCTGCATGATGCACGCTCCTCCCTGTTTTTTAGGTAACTTGCGCGGAAAAGCGTGGTTCTATGCAGGCGAGGTTGGCAAGCCCCCTACTTGGCCGCTGTGTGATTTGCGAAGATCGGCACCATCCGCCGCTTCCCGTCTCGAAACACTGCCAGCTCCTTGTATCCCTGATCGATCGCATCGGCCAAGGCCGTATCAAGCAGCGTACCGATATCGTCCGGAAAATGAGCGTCCGAGGATAACGTCAGCGGGACCCCGTAATGGGCTAATACGGACAGGAACAATGGGCTTGGGCAACTCTCCGCGATAGGATAGCGGTATGCGAGACCGGTATTGATCTCCGTAGCTACGCCGCTTCGCGCCATTTCCTTGGCGATGCTCCGGTAATACGGCAGCAGCTTCTTCTCATCGGCCGGCCGGAACCCAAACACCTTCAAGTTATCCGGGTGCGCGATGATGTGAAACAACCCTGAGACGCAGGCCTGCCGCAGCAATTCATAATAATCTGCGTACGTTTGCACGGGGTCCCGGCCGTCGAAGCCTGTCTTGGCCTCCGGATTGTCGAACCCCCATCCTTCCAGGAAATGCACCGAGCCAATCACGTAATCCCAATCATAACCCGCCAAAATTTCGCCCAACTCCACTTCGCCGCCGGGGAAGAAATCCGCCTCGATGCCAAGCGCGAGATCGGGCCGCGTCTTCTTCGCTTCCGTCACAAAGTCAACGAAATCCTGGATGGAAGCTACGCACACCTGATCCAACCAGGCCCGTTGCAGCTTGCCAACCCGGCTGTCGTCCAGCAGCATGTGTTTTTCGTAATATGGCCGACACTCCCGGAACCGGTATAAATGATCAACGACGCCAAACTCCTGAATTCCGCGTTCGCGTCCCCGGATCAAGTAGCGATCCAACCACTCTTCGCTATAACATCCCTTCTCCATCCGCCGGGACAACAGCTTTGTCATTTCCTCGGCATATTCGATCGTATGATGCCCCAAGGCCGGATCCGGCCCCGGCTCGGTCGCCGCCAACCCTTGCAGTGTACGCGAAAGCCAGCGCAAGGAATACGGACCTTCCTCCAGATGAAAATGCATATCAACCTTCACCCGCAAACTCCTCCTGTCTACTCCCATTTCACCATGGCCTCGGAAGGCTCGATTCCTAGATAATGGCACATCAGCGGAGCCAAGTAGAGCTGTGACAGCCCCTGATCGCCCTGGAGCTTCGGCGAAGGAATCGGCAGCTCACCAAACACATACAGCGGAACGTTGCGCTCCTCCGGCTGAGTGCCGCCGTGTTGCCCCATCGCGTTCATCCCGTGATCGGATGTGACGATAATCTCATACCCTTGCGATCTCCACAGCGGTACCAGCGTAGCCAGAATCCCATCCACCGTCCGGACGGCGCCCTCATACTGCTTGCTTTCCCCGCCGTGCTTATGCCCCATATCGTCGATGTTCATCGAATGGATATACAGGAAGTTGGGGTCGTACGTTGTGCGCAAATGCTCCGCATCAAGGAACAGATGGCTGTCCGGATAGTGATCCTCGAAATAAAAAATCCCGTGCTGTATCGGCTGCTTCTCGTCATGCTGATGCCGGTCGGTCACCGGGTTAAACGGCGCACGGTTGTACAGCTCGCTAACCCAGTGGTACGCGGCGGCAGCCGTTCGTAATCCCGCGGTGATGGCAAGGTGAAACACGCTTTGCTCCCGGCTTAGCCTGCTGATATGGTTCGCCGTAATGCCGTTTCGGGCCACCGGCGTACCGGTCAGCAGCACTTCATAGAGCGGGCGCGATAGGCTCGGCAGCTGCGACTGCACTTGATAGCAGGCCGCCTCCCCTTGCTCTACAAGATGCTCCATATACCCGAGATACTTGCGGGCCGCATCATATCTTAATCCATCCAGCACAACCACAACGAGCTTCTTGGCTTCTGCTTCTGCCTTTGCGAATGACATCCATCTCTCTCTCCCTTCAGTTAGTGGCCTCGATCCATTGAATGCGATGGCCGCGCAGCGTCTGCAGCCATTCCTTCGGGGCGGCAACGTCGCTGACAATGGCGTGTACTTGGCTCAGCGGCGCGATCTCCACGAATGCTTCCTTGCCCAGCTTTGACGCATCAGCCAGCACAATCGTACGGGATGCCGCCTCGATCATCCGGCGCGACATGCCCGTTTCATCGACGTCATAATCGCTGATCCCCCGCTCCAAGGATATTCCGCCAATGGAGATAAACGCCTTGTCGACCCGGAATTGCGACAGAATGTGCTCGCCAATTGTCCCCGATAACGACTGCTGCTCCGGATTTAATTCCCCGCCGACCACAAAAATCTTCCCGGAAAACCTCCCGCCATTCAGCGACTCCATCAGGTGATACGCCACCGCCAGCGAGTTCGTCAGGATCGTCAGCCGCTCCCGGCCGGCGATCGCCTTGGCCATCTCCAGCGTTGTCGTCCCGATGTCGATGGCGATGGTGTCCCCGGATTCGATCAGCTCGGCAGCAGCGCGGCCGATCCGCTCCTTCTCCTCCGCCTTGTCCTTCTGGCGCTGCAAATACGGCGGCTCGTAGCTGGTCAATTTGGGGAGGACCGCACCGCCGTAGACTCTTTTAGCCAAACCTTCTTTCTCCAGCAGGATCAAATCGCGGCGCACGGTCTCCTCCGATACGGTAAAACGATGCGACAGCTCCGGGACCTTCACCTGTCCCTCCTGCTTCAACTGCTCCATAATGACGCGCTTGCGCTCCTCAGATGAAATTGACAACTTGCCTAAGCCCCTTCCTTCTCTAGCTGCAGCAATTGCGCGTGATCCATAACGAGGGTGACAGGGCGGTTCTCCTCGAACCGCCGAGAGCGTCCATCGTTCAGCACATCCACCGTCAGGCGGATGCCGGCGGCATCGATGGCGTAACGAATAACGTTGCCGAGGATCGATGCCGAGTGAACGTTGCCCTCCACGATGGGCTTGCCCGCATGGGCCGGGTCAGCCGCTTGCTCCGGTCCAATAAGCGAGAGCGCCTCCGGCCGGATGGCGTAACTCTCCGCATCGCCGGGCACCGTGCCGAATAGCCGTAACGCTTCGGCCCGCGTCAGCACGTTATAGCTGCCCATGAACCGCGCAACGAACTCCGTTGCGGGCTTGGCGTACAACTCCTCCGGGGTCCCTTGCTGTATGATATTCCCCTGGTTCATCAGGCAGACCCGGTCGGACAAGGTTAACGCTTCTTCCTGATCGTGCGTGACGAAGATCGTGGTCATGTTGAATTGCTTCTGAATCTCGCGGATTTCTGTGCGCAGATTTTTGCGAATTTTCGCATCAAGCGCGCTGAGCGGCTCATCCAACAGCAGCACCTTCGGACGGACGGCCAGGGAACGGGCGAGCGCTACGCGCTGCTGCTGTCCCCCCGACAGCTGTGCGGGATAAGCGTCCCGCTTATCGGTCAAATCGATGAGCTCGAGCAGTTCGCTGGATCTCTGGCGGCGTGCTTCCTTGGCCATGCCGCGCATTCGCATGCCGTATTCGATATTTTCGCGGACCGTCAAATTCGGGAACAAGGCGTACGATTGGAACACCATGCCGATCTCCCGACTGCGGGGAGGCAGGTTGACGATGTCCTTATCGTCCAGCCAGATCTGCCCTTCGTCGATCTCCGTCAGGCCGGCGATGCAGCGCAAGAGCGTGCTTTTTCCGCAACCCGAAGGCCCGAGCAGCGTAACCAGCTCCCCTTCGCGGATATCTAAATTCACACGATTCAGCACCGCCGCCGATCCGAACTGCTTACGGATCCCTTCCAGCTTCAGATATGGCTTCATTCCGAAATCCCCCTGTTTACTTGTTTGCCGAGCTTCATCAAGACCATGGACAACGCCAGAATAAACAAAAAATACGAAATCGCAATCGCGCTGGCCAAATGCCCGCTTTCATTCATCCGCCGCGACAAATACACCTGGATCGTCTGAATATGACCGCCCACCAGCATGTTCGTCATGACAAACTCCCCAAAGAGGACGGAAAAAGACAGCAGCGTCGACGTCACCACCCCCGGCCAGATGTTTGGCAAAATCACGGTCACAAACGCCTTTATGCGGCCGGCGCCCAGCATCTCCGCGGCATTCAGCAGCTCTGGTGCCGATACGGTGAGCAGGCTGTTGCGGATACCCTGATACATATAAGGCAGGACGATGACGAAATACGCGCCGATCAAAATATAAGCGGTCCCCGAAATATTCATCGGGCCGGAGGAATACGCTCGGATCAGCCCCACTGCGGCAACGACGCCGGGAACAGCATAAGGAAGCACGACAATTCCCTTCATGAAGCTCTCCATCCGGGGCAAATAGACGGTGATAATGAACACTGCCGGCAGCATGACGGCTAGGCTAAGCACGATGCTGATCGCGCAGAGGTACAGCGACTTCCATAACGCATCCAGAAAACGCGCATCCTGAAACATCTCACCAAACCATTCCAGCGTCCAGCTTTCCGGCAGAAGGGTTGCTTGCCACTCTTTCGCAAACGCGTAGATCATCGTTGCCAGCAAGGGAAGCAGCAAGTAAATCATGAGCAGCAGCATCAGGGTTCTCGGTGCCCACCCTGCTTTTTTGCTTGGGGTCTGCATCACAATTCCTCCTTCAGCGCAGGCGACTTCAGCTTTGGCCATTTCCGATGGTTGCGTGCCTTCTGTTCCGCCGAGCCGGGTTGGAACCGGTGCAGCCGCTGAGTCATCTTGTGGTTCAGGTACACCGCCAATAGCGTCGACAGGCCTAGGATTACTGCCAGCGCATTCCCCAGCTGCGGCTCGGTTACAACGTCACCGGAAACCAGGTTGCCAATCCGTACGGCGAGCAGGTTGAAGTTACTTCCGACGAGGGCATAAGCAGTCGCGTAAGCACCCATGGCATTCGCGAATAAAATCCCCAGCGTACCGAACACGGCTGGCAGCAGTACCGGAATCCCGATCGTTCTCCAAAACTGCCAAGGACTTGCGCCCAGCAGCGATGCCGCCTCTTTCCATTGCTCACGAATGCCGTAAAACGAAGGGTACAGCAGCAATAAAGCCAGGGGAACCTGGAAATAGACATACACCAGCACCAGCCCCGACCAGCTGTATAAGTTAAAACCGGCAAGCACGTCCCAGCCCCACTGCTTAAAGAGCAAAGTAAATACCCCGTTACTCCCCAGCAGAATAATGTACGCGAAGGCGAGCGGTACGCCGGCGAAATTCGATGTCATATTGGACACCATGATCAGACGGTCCCGCATCCTCGGTGCAAATCGCGTCACCGCGTAAGCGCAGGCCAATCCAACGGCAATCCCGATCACGCTTGAAAAGACCGAAATCAGCAAGCTGTTCTGAATCGCTTTGAGATAATACTCGCTTTGAAAAATTCGGGTGTAATACCCCAACGTCATTCCGGCGCCGTCCTCCAGGCTGACGCTTCCCGTAATCATCGACACGATTGGCACCAGCTGGAACAGGGCCACCATGACGACGAAAGGAACGAGCCCAAGCAAATACCGGCGATTTTTCCGCTTCACGCCACACCCTCCTTGTTAAAAAAAGGGGCGCCTCCCGTCCAAGACGTTTGACGCACCCCTTCAAATGGTTGAACACGGGCCCGTGATTTGCCCGATTAGTTCATATGAACGAGCACGCGCTCCTGCCACAGCTGCGGCAGCTTCTTCGCCGTCTCTTCCCAGGCCTTGTAGTCGCTGACCGGTTTCACATTGGCATAGGCCTCAGTCGGCAGCAGCTTGGCAGCAACGTCTTCCGGAAGCTGCACGCTATCGCGGATCGGACGGGCATAGCCCTTCGCCAGGTTGATTTGGCCGGCATCGCTCAAGATGTATTCCCGCGTCAGCTTGGCGGCATTCGGATGCGGCGCGTATTTGTTGATGATCGTGGCGTAGCCGCTGACCACGCTGCCTTCCTTCGGAATCGCCACGTTAAACTTGTCCGCGCCGCCCAGTTGATCGCGGTAGTTCAGGGCATTGAAGTCCCAGAACAGGGTCACTTGCACTTCGCCCTTTTCGATGTTGGCCAGCGAAGCTTCCGCACTGGACAAGCGGCCTTTTTTCGCCAAGTCTTCGAAGTAAGCAATCCCCGGCTCGATGTTTGTCTCGTCCCCGCCGTAGGCGATGGCGGCCGCCAGCACGGCCATTTGCGCTTGCGCAGCTTTGGTCACATCGCCAACAATGATTTTGTAGTCGTCGTTCTTCAGGTCTTCCCAGCTTTGCGGCGGATTTTTGACCAGGTCCGTGTTCGTGAAGAATGCGATGGAACCTTGGTAACCTACGACCCAGTGGCCGTCCTTGTCCTTGGCCCAATCCGGGATCTCGTCCCAGTACGAGGTTTTGTACGGTTGAGTTACGCCCTTATCCACCGCAACCGGACCAAATGCGATACCGACGTCACCGATGTCCGCGGTCGGCTTATCCTTCTCCGCTTCGAATTTGGCGATCTCTTCGGCGCTCGACATATCCGTATCCATGTGATCCAACGAATACTTCGTTTTCAGATCCGACCACGTATCTTTCCAGTTCGCCCATGTGTCCGGCATGCCAACGCTCACGACGGAACCTTCTTCTTTGGCCCTCGCTTCCAGATCGGCCAGCGAGAGCTCTTCCGCCTGCGCCGCCCCGCTTGTATCCGTTGCAGTTGCGTTACTCCCGTTGCCTCCGTTGCCCCCTGCACCACAAGCGGCCAGCATCAATACAAACAAGGATAAAACCAGACCCAGCGCTAACTGCCTCTTTAATCCGAATTTCATGGTTTCTATGCACTCCCTGTGGATTATTGTGGGTTCGCTATGTATTTCTGTTGATTTCGACCCAAGAAGAGTATAGGTTTTGACTGTTTACGCTGGATTAATGGAGATGGCGAAGTTTATTAAAATCATCATAATCATGCACATTGTCACCCCAGGCGGAAATAAGGGACTTTTATGGCCTTATTTCACCTTTTGGTCCCTTTTTGCGTTGAATAAGGGAATTTTGTGGCCTTATTTTCCTGAACTCCCGTCAAACTCACCTCTTCACCGCCCATTTTTCAAAGATAAGGGTAAAAATGTCCGCTATTTCAAGCCAAACTCTATCTTTGGAGCGAATAAGGCCCTTTTTTACCTTTATTACTTACGGCACGCTCATGCAAAAAAAGCCCGGAAGGCCTCCGCCCCCGGGCTTGCAAATCGTAATCTCACGGCAACCCGCCGCTCACCCCTTGATCGAACCGATCATCACGCCTTTTTCGAAGTATTTTTGAATGAACGGATAAATCACGAGGATCGGCAGCGTGGACACGATGATAACGCCATATTTGATCTGGTCGGCATACCTTTGCGCGTAACCGCCGGCGTCGCCGCCCGTGCCGGCCCCGTTCGCGAACACCTGGTTGGACAGCAGGATGTCCCGCAGGACCATTTGCAGCGGCTGAAGGTCGTTGTCCCGGATGTAGATCAGCGCGGTGAAGAAGTCGTTCCAATGCCCGACGAGGTAATACAAGCCGATCACGGACACCAGCGCCTTCGACAGCGGCAGCGCCACTTTCACGAAAAAGGTGAAATGCGAGCACCCGTCCATCACTGCCGCCTCGTGCAGTTCCTGCGGCAACGAGGTTTCGAAGAACGTGCGCGCGATGATCAGGTAGAACACGTTCACACAAAACGGCACGATGAATACCCAGACCGTATTGGTCAGATGCAGGTCTTTCATCAGCAGGTACGTCGGGATCAGTCCCCCATTGAAGAACATCGTGACCACGAACAGGAACATGATCACCCGTCTCGCCTTGAATTCCTTGCGGGACAGCACGTAAGCTGCCGGCAGCGTGAACAGAAGGTTGACCAGCGTGCCGAAAAAGGTGTAAAACAGCGTGTTCCGGTACCCCGTCCAAATTCGCCCGTCCTGAAAAATCTCGCGGTAGCCGAATAAGCTGACGTTTTTCGGTAAGAACAGTACCTTGCCCGTCGAGACGAGCGTCGAGTCGCTGAACGAAGCGATGACGATGAAATACAGCGGATAAGCAATCAACAGAAAAATGACGGTACAGACCAGTCCGAGCACGATTTTAAACACCAACTCCCCGCCGCCCGACCGCGCTCCGGCAGTTCTCACCGCAGGCCCCTTGCCCCCGATTTGCGTTCCGATTTGGCCCATGCCTGTCGTCTCCTCCTTTCCTTCCGATTTTAGAACAGGCTGTTATGGGAGGCCCGTTTCGAAATCGCGTTCATGGCAAACAGGAACACGAAGTTAATCAGCGTATTGAACAAGCCGATGGCCGAAGCTAGGCTGAACTGGTTGGACACGATCCCGATTTTGTACACGTAGGTGGCAATGACTTCTGAAACTGGGAGGTTGAGCGCGTTTTGCATCAGGAAAATCTTCTCAAATCCGGTGCTGAGAATGTTCCCCATGCTGAGAATGAATAAAATGATGATCGTTGGCACGAGCGCCGGCAAGTCAACAAAGCGAACTGTCTGCCACCGGGTGGCGCCGTCGATTTTGGCCGCGTCGTAGAGCTGGGGATCGACCGTAGACAAGGCAGCCAGGTAAATGATACTGTTCCAGCCGCAGTGCTGCCAAATGTCCGAAAGCACATAAACCGGGATGAAAGTCTCGGTGGATGCCAGCAGATTAATATGTCCGAGCCCCAGATATTTGAACATATAGCCGACCACCCCGGTTTCGGGGGACAGCAGCACATTCAGCATGCCGACCAGCACGATCACCGAGATAAAATGCGGCAGATACACCGTCGTTTGCATGAGCTGCTTCATTTTTTTGCGCCGGATCTGGTTCAAAATGAGCGCCAGTACGATCGGAGCCGGGAAGCCGAGCACGATGCTCGCCAGGCTAATCAGAAACGTGTTCCGCATCAGGTCGGTGAACAGATAGCTGTCGATAAACTGCTGAAAGTAGGCCAGTCCCCGCCACTCGCCCCCGGTCAGCCCTTTGCTGAAATCGTAGTCGCGGAAAGCGAGCTGGATTCCGTACATCGGGATATAGTTAAAGATGAGGATAACGGCGATCGCGGGCAGGATCATGATCCATAATTGATAATCGCGTACGAGGGCCTGCAGCCCTTTGCGAACCTGCATGCAACTCGGCCCCCTTACTTTTTGCTCTTGTATTCCTCGTAGTATTTCTGCATGATCTCCAGATTCTGCGTGATCCCGGCCTTCTGGGCTTCCTTCACGTACGCGTCCCATTCCGCCTCGACGCCGCCTTTGGTGACCCACTTGGCAAAATTAGCGTTGGCGAGGTTCATGATGTTGGTATTATTGAGGCTTAACGTGTTGTTGTCCATCGTAGAGTATTTGATAAACATCGCCGGGAAAATATCGTTCTCCTGGTCCACCTGCAGCGCTTCCTTGAGCGGTTCCGATTGGCCAAGCACCTCTTGCATATCTTTGCCAAGGGTCAGCTTCATATCGTCCGAGATATAAAAAGCGCCGTTGTCCGCCATGGTCGACGTCCATTTCCACGTACCCGGGTCCATCTTGGCATCGGCCGGCGGCAGTACGCTATACGAACCATCCCCGTTGTCCTGGATATTCGGGCCGATCGAGCCGAACAACACCTGGATGCCGACCTTGGGGTCGTACAGCTCGTTGATGAAGCGCATGGCGGCTTCCTTGTTTTTCGCTTTGGCCGACATGACGATGTGGTTCACGCCGTAGTTCAGGTTGTAGTAATCGTACATCCAGGAGGGCTTTACGGTGTCCGCGGCCGATACTTTCAGCGGGGCCATGGACGTGTATTGCGGAGCGAGTTGCTCACCGAATCGGTCCGACGCCACCCAGCCCCAGGTAAAGCCGACCTTGGCCGTATCTCCTTCCCCGCGGGCGACGGATTGGTATTTCGTGTAATCGTGAGTGAACACTTCCCGGTTGATTAACCCGGCCTTGTACAGCTTGCTCAGGAAGGCAACCATCTGTTTATACCGGTCATCGATCAGGTAATTCTTCACCTGACCGTCCTCGACGAAGTAGCCTTCCGCGTTCCCGTCGGACAAGGTCATCCCCGTGCTGCCAAGCAGTACGGCCGGGTTGAAGTAGCCGCCAATCCCACCCGGCCAATCCATCGGGATTTCGTCGTTCGGGTCGCCGTTTCCGTTCGCGTCCTTCTCCTTGAACGCCACAAGCACGTCATACAGCTCATCCCAGTTCGTCGGCATCTGAAGCCCCAGATGATCCAGCCACTTCTGGTTGATGTATTGTCTGGTGGACGCGGCCGGCCAAAACCGCTGGTACTTCGGCAAACCGTAGATTTTGCCGTCGGGTTGAGTAGCGATCAGCCGGGTCTCCGGCTTGGCCTCGAACATGGCCTGCACGTTCGGGGCCTGATCCAGCATCGTGGACAGGTCTTGGAACAACCCCTGGAACTGAGCGAAATCCGCGTCGGTGATTACGTTCGGCCCGATGAACAGATCTGGGATATCCCCGCTCGCCAGCATCGTTCCTTTCTTCTGCCCCCAATCCGCCGTGATCTCCTGCCATTCAATGTCCACGCCGGCCTTGTCCTCCACCTGTTGCAGCCACTCCATTTCGGCGAGCGGCTTGGTTAATGGGTGCTTTGTCATGATCGCCGTCAGCTTCACCTTCTCCCCGGTGGTGTTCCCGGGCGTACCGGCTGCGCCATCCGGCGAACTCGAGGTATTGCCGGCATTGCCTCCTCCCGAGCCGCATCCGGCCAGCAGCATCACCACGACCAACACGGATGACATGAAAACGGTTACTTTTTTTCGCATTCCCTTTCCCCCCAAATTAGATTTGAGCGGCGGCCGTGTACGAAAGCGTTCACATTTCTTCGCGGATTCCGTCTACGATGGCTGCCGCCGTCTTTGCCTTGCCTGGCCAATCCAGGCACCATAGACTTTAACGGGCAATGCCAAGCTGCGTAAACGGGCGGTTTTGGACCAATTTTCATTTTTTGAAAGCGATTACTTTAGGGTCATCAGCCAGACTGCGGGACCGGGCTTTTCAACCCGATTCAAATTTTGTAAATATTCAAAAAACGCCGATCTGGCTCCAGTTCAAAAAGAAATAGATACGAATGCTTAGCCTTTGTGGGTTTGCCGATATTGGCCAGGGGTGGTGCCCAGAATCTTCTTGAAGGAGCGGATAAAGCTGGAGAGGTTGGTATATCCGCACTGGGCAGCAATTGCCTCCAGGGTCTCTTCGCTTTCCCGTAATAAACGTGCAGCTTGCCGGATGCGCAGCCGGTCGAGCGTCTCCTTGAAGTTCTGGCCTACCGTTTTCTTGAAATAATGGCTAAAGTTAGACGCCGACATGCTGAAATAGTCAGCCATTAGCTGCAGGGAACAATTCGGGTCCGTGCCCATCTCTTCAAGTGCTGCGAGCAATTCCTCCCGGGAAGCCATACGGCTTTGGGGCACCGTCTCACGGATCATCTCGCACAGCTTGTCCCCGCTCTCCCGCAAGATTCCGGCCATTTGCTCCAGCGTGTAGCGGGGCCCAAACGCGGCGTCGGTCAGGCGCAGCAGACTCTGGTCGTCCTGACGGAACCGCTGAAGCCCGTTGAAGATCACGCTGGCCGTGTTCAAGTACACGCTGCGCAGCATGTGCGGCGACATCCCGTTGCCGCTAAGGTAACCGGCGAGCCGTTCAATCAGGGATTCCACCTGGGCAGCTTCGTTTTTCAGAATAGCCAGCTCCAGGGATTGCAGCAGCTCGGCGAAATAGGATACCGTCCCGGCTGACGGCGTTTCGAACTCGTCGTAGCATAGCAAGGCGCTGTCGCCGCGAAGCCTCAGTTGCTCCGCTGTGCGCTGCGCTTGCAAATAGGAAACATGCGCGGCCTGGGGATTCCGCCCTTCGCCAGGACGACCGATGCCGATAATGGCCCGGCCTCCTCCGACGCCGTCGCCCGCCTGCCGCTGAAGTTCCTCCTTCAGCCGCGCCAAATGCGCTTTGAGTGCAAAATTCGCGCCATGGGCGCAGACCAGCACGATTTCGTGGTGATAGATGCTTTTGAAAAAATACCCCTTCACGCCTGCGGGAAACCGCTCTTCTTCGCTTCGGCAAGCGCCCCAGATCCGCTCCGCCGCTTCCGTCCCGGCTTCGCAGGAAATAACGGCCACCGTAAGGAGCGGCCCGTCCAGGCCGATCCCAACCTTTGCCGCCTTCTTCGCGAACGGCTCCCAAGCGAGGAAGTGTCC
Source organism: Paenibacillus sp. J14 (assembly GCF_000518465.1). Taxonomy (NCBI): domain Bacteria; kingdom Bacillati; phylum Bacillota; class Bacilli; order Caryophanales; family Paenibacillaceae; genus Paenibacillus; species Paenibacillus sp. J14. The sequence goes on from NZ_JADQ01000018.1 coordinate 16,980, forward strand.
GTTCACCAGCTCGAGCAGCAGGTTGTCCCGCATCAAGGGAAGCGTCCCCTTCACTTCCTCGTCCAGCCGGCTGTTGGCGGCGGATAAGCCGCTAAGCGTATAGCGGAGCGTCTCGAGCTCGTTCATCGGCTTTTGCTCCTGCGGCTCGAACAAGCCGGTGGCAAACTCCACCAGCCGTTTGATCGGGTGGTAATTGTTGCGGATCGAGACGTAAATCACGATAACCTCCAGCAGGAGGATGAAGCCGACCAGCAGCGCGGTTTTCAACTGGATCGCGCGCAAATCCTGCAGCGATTCCGTTAGCGGAAGCAGGCTGACGTATTTCCAGCCGTTTTTGTCCGAAACCGCATAGGAGACGATATACGTTGTGCCGTTGATTTGGTGGATGCCGGAGACGGGATCGCCGCCGTTCTCCCGCTCCATTCGCTCCACCAGACTCGGCAGATCGTCCGAGCTCCGGTACAGCGAACCGTTTGAAGCGACCAACGGCTGGCCCTGCCCATCGAGGATAAAAAAGTCTCCGAGATAGTGCTCGGACACCGATCGCATCATGCGGAGAATCGTATCCTCCCGGACCAGGATCATCACCACGCCGGGGGAATGGGACCCGCCGACCGGCAACGGCTGCAGAAAGGTCAGCATCCGCACCCGGTTGTTGCCGGGAATGACGATCTCCTCCACCGGCCGGACGAGAGGCGCGTCCAACGTGTTCAACGTCTCCTTCATATAGGCGGGTTGCCAATCCTCATAGGTGAAGCCGATCCCGGGAGTGGCCATATCCTCCAAACTGTATGCGCTTCCAGTTTTGGAGAATAACATGCCGATGTTTCGCACATAGAGCAGGGTGTTGTAAATGAAGGCATCGGTGGCGTTGTATTTTTTCATTTCATTCGCAATTAGCACCCGCTGGTAATCGCTCTCCTCCGCCTGGTACAGCCGGAACTCCCGATTCTGCGCCAGCTCGAACGGCAGATTGTACACATATCGCGTGAACGTGTCCATCGACGTCATGAACTGCTCCGTGATATGAGCGTTCCAATCCATTTCCTTCGCTCTCACCGCCGTCGCCGACTGCGGATAATAATAGAACAAAATGATCAGCACCGGAAACAGCAGCACAAGCCAATAGGAAATCAACAGCTTGGTCAGCAGATTGATCTTGTTCTTCCCCAAGCAGATCACCTTCCTTTCCGTCCTTGTCCACACCAAAGTTACTTTAAGCATACGGGATCGGTGCCGAAATGAGAACGTCCTTTGTGCTCGATATGGACAGGAATGCAGGGTTGGCGCGAGAAATGGGAATAAAGAACAGAAAACAAAAATAAGACCAGCACGAGGCAGCTCCTAGACAGAACCACAGCACCGGTCTTAAGAAGAATACATTTACAGCTTTCACTTTAACGTCATATCGCTCATAAATGTCCAGCTTAATTCTGTACATCCGTTGCATGATATTGCGCACTTCATTTGGAATGCAAACGGCCGCCGATCTCCCCTCCTATGACCGCTTTTCGCCAATCATTGATCAAATTTACGATTATTTGCTCTTGAAATAGCTTACGTCCTACATCGCGCATCGTGTTGCACAGCGAGTTATCCCAAATGGCCTGCATCTTAGCCAAACGAAGCCGCTCTTCTGTTGATAAGGTTACGCCATTGGGAAGCGCCAAGGCACACCCCTCCATGTAACTTTCCCGGTTAAAACGCCAGGCGGTAAATCGGTCCCCATAACGGGAAGCCAGAACATTTCCGATCGAAATCCCTTTAACATCAAAATCACCAGAGTAATATAGGTGGCCGGAAACCAGGTTTTCCTCCAAATAACGATCGATCAGGCGCAATGCCGCTGCGCTTGCCGGTCCACTGGTGCAAACTAGCATCGGTCCCGCAGTATAGGCGGATTCATTGGCTTCATTCAAATCAACCAAAGTGGAAAATACCGCTGGATTCTCTACCACATAAAAATCGGTGATCGGAGAAAGCACGCTGGTTATCTCAACTTGCCTTAACGATAAAACATATGGCCCGTTACCGCCGTCCCAAGGGCAATAAATATGAACAAGAGAAGATATGTCGTCATCAAAAATTCCCGCGCTGCGGTAAATCTCCCGCGCCTCCAAGGTATCCACTCCGGATGACAAGCCGGGTATCGCCTCGGGATCTGATGGGTCAGTTTGATCCGTTTCGGCAAACTGCTTCCCAAGCTCCTTGGAGCGTAAGGCCTGGAACAGCAGCCGCCCTGCCGGGACGTTCCGGTCCAGCGCATGCGGATCGCCGGTAGTTTGCGCGGCCAGCACCGGTAGGCGGACAGCTGATGGTGGGCTACCGTTCTCGCCCAAACCTGCTGTTGCATCCCCCGCAAGCAGCAGGTTCCACGCGCATGTGGCACTCGCCAGCTCTCTTTGCGCCGTCTCGGGAGCAGCGCGCCACAGCTCACGCAAGGTGCGGTAACCGGCTGCACGGCCGTGGCGCAAACCACTTAACCATTCCGCCACAGCCGGCTGGAGTGGCGTTCCTTGCTCCGCAAACTGGGCTTCCAGGGTCTCAAACAACCTCCCCCACTCCTGCATCGCCAGCAATTCCCGATCCGATTTGGTTCGCAGCGGCTCGCCGGTCAGGACTTCATGAAGTTCGGTAATCGTGAAGGTAAATGCCGATTCCAGCAATTCCTGTTCAAAATCCGCAAGTGGTACTCGGATATCGTCCCCCGGTTTTTTGTACCAGCCAAAAAAGGTATTGATCGCCTCGCATTCCGCTGCAGTAGATCTACTGATGACGGCGTGCCCGCCCGCCTTCTCCAGACTGGCGTATCGCTTCCAGACGGCTTCGAGCATTCTCTTGAACCCGGGACGAGAAAAATAGTCCCGGGCTTTGGCCGCCTGATCTGAACGATCGTTCATCCGCCCGCCGCTCATTCTTCTGCACCGCTTTCTATATATTCCTTGATTTTGCCATTCCAACGGTAGCGGAACAAGGTAACGAAATCGACGTCCTTCGGCCGGTAAATCTCATAAATCGCCAGCTTTGGAACCGTATCGTAGCAACCCCACAGCACCTGGGAGGTCATCATATAGTCAAAGCCCATATCCGTCAGCAGCTTGAACATATCCCGCATGTTCTCCTCATCCACGCCCGCGAACGCTTCGTCAAGAGAAATAAGCCGCGGCGCGTCGGTTCTCGCGTCGGAATACCGCGACCATGTGGCGGCGAACAGCGGAATATACATGGCCATTGCCTTTTCGCCCCCGCTCAGCACGTTGAAGCGCGCATCGGTGAGCGGACGGTAACCAATCTGCTCACCTTTTTTGTATTTCAGTTCAAACTGGAACCAGTTGCGATAATCTAGCACTTGGTAGAGATGTTGACGCAGCGATTCCTGCTCCTCCTGGGCTGCCTGTTTTGCGCTGACGATTTGCCCACGAAAATGCTCGATCATCGCGTCGATTTCGTCCTCGCGCAGCCTATGAGAATCCCGCTTCAACAGTTCGACCAGGTCGGAGACATCGAGTTGCTGTTCCCCCGCCGCGACTTTAGGTTGCCACTCAAGCTTCAAGCGAAGACCGCTTGATGTGTCTCGCTCCTCCATTAGCTTGTTCATTTCCCGCACCCATTGCTCCGCACGGTGAATTCGCTGCCGGATCGCTTTGCCAACACTGCGGAGAATGATTTCCTCATACAGTTCGCGGTCTTTCTCACTTAACAAAGCGCTTTGCTCCGCTTCCTGCTGTTCGAGTTCTTCCAGCAACGCCTGCGGCGGCAGCGGCTGGCGGGGGTTACGCATGGAAAGCAGCAACAAACGTCCGGTTGTTTCATCCGCAACCGTCTCCAGCACATACTCCGTCAGCAGCATGCGCGCGGCATTAAACTGCTCCAACAAACGGTTAACGATGTTTTCGGCATTACGCCCGGTAAACAAGGGTTCGTATTGCCGCAGAATTTCTTTGGCAGAGGCCTGCAGGAAAACTGCCCGAGTTGTGGCTGTGCCCGAGTTCGCCGCGTTCGCTGTATCCGCCTCAGTCGCTACGCTCCGCCACTCGTCAACCAGACCTTGGCGCAGCTCTGCTAGCAGTTGCTCCAGCGTTCGTTCCAACTCGACGTGCAGCACTTCTGCCTGCTCCCGCAGCAGCACCAGCTGTGCTTCCGCCCGGGATGCCTTGTCTTTGGCCGCATCGAGCAGCCGCTCCTGTTCTTTGACGCGGACAAGTAACGCAGATTGCTCGCGCTTCAGTTCCTCCAGCCTCCGCGCAACATCGGCCAACCCTAACTCCTCGATCAGCCTCCGCAACGTATCCACCTGAGCGCGCTGATCCCGCTGCCGCTCGCCGAGCTCTTCCGCCAGTGCTTCTTCATCCTCCAGTTCCAGGATCAAAGCGTCCAACTCATCCTTGAACCGCTCCCAAGACGCGTGAGCGTCCCTGTACTGCCGCCAGGCGGAATGCAGGTCCGAAAGCGACGCTTCATAATCGCGCAAGGCGTTAACCGCCGCCGCAAGATCCGGCTCGCGTTTCAACCGGGTCCAGTTCGCGGTCAGCTCTACCAACTCTCGCTGCAGTTCGCGCCACTGCGCCGACTTCGCCTTGAACCGCTCATTGGCCTGCGCTTCCTGCCGGGCCGCAGCCTGCAGCCGATAATCCGCTGCCTGTAGTTCGCGCAGGGCTCCAGCCAGGTCCGCCCCTCCGGGAAAAAGCTCACGCTCTACCGCCAACTGCCTTTCCGCTGCCTCCTGACCGGCAAGCCGTTCGTCCAGCTCTCGCAGCACGGCGTCCAATCTGGCGATCGCCTCGCCCAGCCGGGCAATTTCCATCATGCGGGTACGGCGGCGCGTCTCCTTGCCGATATACTCCGCCCGCTCCTTCACCGCCGCCTTCCCGGCGAGCGGGCCAAGCCGGTAAGAGCCGTCGGCTGCGATCATGCCGCTCCAGTCGCCGTCATCCAGTAGGCCGCCTTCCTCGTCCCACAAAAAGCTGCGCAGTACCGCATCGATCGCCGCGGCCGTGAGCCCGCTTCCCTCTGGTGGATCGGCAACCAACATGTCCGCCAGCGTATAGCCGAATTCCTGCGGACGAGGTACGATCCAGGCTTCTTCATCGTCATTGCCACACTCCTGCACCCGGCCGTCCGGGGACAGCCAGGCATCAAGCAACCCCGAACGCTCCAGCGCTTCCTCGATCCGCGCCTTGGTGTCATCGCCTACGTGCGGCCGGAAATCGCACGCAGCGAAGAGCGGCGCCCCGCCTCGCTCTGCATTAGCTTCGCGGAATTTCGCACGTGCTGTGCTGCGCCCGGGTTCCGGCTCCCGACTTTGCTCCCAGCCGCGCTTCTCTTCCTGCAAGCTCGAGCGCTCCGCCAACAAATCCCTCCGCTGCTTCTCCATATCGAGCCGGCGGGCCACCAAACGATCCCGGGCCGCTTCGTACCGGTCCAGCAGCGGCCCCCGCACCGGCTCCAGCGAGGTCTGCTCCAGTCCGTACTCGCGTAGCGCCCCAAACGTCTCGCGCAGCGCCTCCTCATTAAAAGGCAGTTGCCGTAGCCCGCTTTGCCAGGCGACAATCTCGTCCTTAAACGCCTCCTTGCTGTCAGCAAACCGCTTATCCCGCTCGCCGCGCTCGCGCTCCGCCTCATCCCGCGCTCGGCTCGCTTCACCCAACTCGATTTCGCTTTCCTTGACCAGCGCAGCCGCCATTTTTTCCTCCGCCGCCTTGGCCAGGCCCCGTTCCACAGCATCGCGATGCGTGCGCAGATCTTTTCGCCACGCCTCTTTCCACAGATCATCCACCGGCACGTTCGCTGTCCAATACCGGTGATATACGACATGCCCGGCAAACTCCATGTCGCCCGCAATCGCCTCCAACTCGTTCAGGAGTTCCCGTTGCTCCCGTTCGGCGGTGTCCCGCTTGGCTTCGGCCTCCTGCAGCCCGCGCTCAAGTTGCTCTTGCTTTATGCGGGCCTTGCCCGCTTTTTCCTTTGCGCGTTCCAACTGCTTTTCCGTGTCCGCCAAAGCCGCCGCGGCCGCCTCATACTCCCGTTGCTTGCCGATAGCTTCATGCTTCTCCAACAATTCGCGCTCGACGGCAATCTCCTGCAACCGGTTCTGGATGCCGCTGCGCTCTGTCACAGCCCCCGCCTTTTCCGCCTCCGCTTGCGCCAGCGTCTCTTCGGACCTTCTTACTCTGGCAGCGACTTCATCATAAGCAGCTTTGGCCTCCAACATGTCCTCAGATTTCGTATACAACACATGCTTGTTGTAAAAATCGTACCGCTCCTGCAGCTTCACCATCTCGGCGCGATGCCGCTTCAGTTCGTCCAGCCGGTCGGTCATTTGGTCCATGTCCTCCAGCACCTCTGACAACGGCCGCAGCTCCTCCTCCATCAACGGCGGCAGCGCCTGATGGAGAATCTCATAGATCGCCGACGGCTTGAAGTCCTTGGACAGCTTTGGACTCCGCAACTGAATCATGAGTTGGAGCAAGTCCTGATAAGCATCCGTATCCGCGAACCCGAAAATATGCTTGTTCACCATATCCTGATACGATTTCTGATCCAAAACGACCTGGCCGCCCGTTCCCACCTTCGCTTCCAGTTCCTTGCGGTCGAGAGGAATGCGTACGCCGTCCTCCAGCCATCCATTACGGTCGTAAAGCCAGAAGTCACGCCCGATGCGCCGCCCATCCTCCAGCAAAAACCCCCAGAACTGCACCTGGGCCGCGTTTCTTCTCGCCCGCAGCCCGATGCCTACCGTTCTGTACGCTCCGGTCGCACCATGCTTGAATTCCATCCATAAGTAGCCCGTCGTATCCGTCTTACCGCCGTCCTCCTCGCCAAGCAAATAATACTCGATGCGGCGGTCCCGCGAACCGAACGGGTCAAGCCGGTGCGCCCGCTTGTCGCCGTCCAGCACGAGCGGCAGGAAGCTTTGCATTGTAACCGACTTGCCCGACCCGTTGGCGCCGCGCAAGATCAGCCGGCCTTCCTCGAGTTGAAATTCCTCTTCATCGTAATACCAGAAATTCAAAATCCCGACGCGATGCATCTGCCACCTTGCGGCCGCTCGGCCGCCTTCACCGGAAGCCCCGTCCGCTCTCAGACCGCTTTCCTGCTCCACCATTTGCTGTTCCACCAGTTACACTCCTCCCGTTTGGATGTTGATCCACCACACCTAAGTATCAAAATCGTTATTTGCATATTCCGAACTCCATCTAGCCAGTACGGGCGAGATCAGGAACGAAGTCTCGCCCTCCCACTCTCCCAGCCCCCATTCGGCTAAATGGTTCATACACAGTTCCGCCAGTTCCTGGGAGGCAGCTTCCCGAAGATCCTTGCTCCAAAACTCTTTATGTTTAAGCTGTAGCCTGTACAGAAGCGTCTCGATATCCGCCTTGGTCAATCGGACCGTGCCGTTGTCCTCCACGTACAATACGCCTCCCTCCGCCAGTTCCTTGCGGATTTCGCTCGCAAGCAGCAGCGCCAAATCCGAAGCGGCCGACATCGTCGGAAACAGCTCGCTCTCGCCGGTCAGCTCGGGATGGAAAAACCACAGCCCTTCCCGGTAACGCCGCCCGGTCCAGCCGAGCATATTTTCCAGTTGATCGATGATCGCCCGCCGCTGCCACAGCACATAATTCAAATCTTCCTCATCCCAGTGCCTGTCCACCACCGCCGGCTCCAATAGCAGCCGGCGGTATATCCGGTGCCGCCGCCGCATCGACTGCCCGTCCTGTGTGTCGGCGTACGGAATGGGGTCTTCCAACTCCTCCAGCCGCGAGCAGCCCGTCAAATCGCGCGGAAAGCGCCGAAGCACATATCGGGCCAAAGGCGAACACTCGTACAATGCATTGCGCTCCGCGTCCTGCGCCCACTGGCCCTCATCGCCGTCGACGCTGTGCAGCACGCCAAGCGCCCGCAGCTTCTTCAGCGCTCTGGCCATCGACAAGCGGTCATAGTAATTCCGCCAGTCGGCCTCCAGCCCCGCGCTCAGCATCTGCTCGCGGATTTCCTCCACGATGTCGGTGAGCAGGAACTGGTCCAACTCCGTTTTTCCTTCCAAATACCACAGTCCATAGGTAAAAAAAACGTAGTCCCGCTTTTCGCGAAACTCAGGAAAACCCATCCACGGGTGCGCCTTCACAGGCGTCTTGTCCAGCTTGGCGATTGTCCGGGTCATAATCAGCGGAAAACCTGCCTTATCCATAAACCAGTCGCGCAGCTCCTCGTAATGGTCCCGGATGGCAAAATACAAGTCCGGGTCTTCCTCCTTTGCAACCCACGGACGGTTCAAGAGCGCGTGCATGCACGCGCGCTTTCGTTCGGCCGCCTGCTCGGCGTTTATTCCCCGTTTGCTTAGTCTTTTGAGCGCACCTCCAGCCATCTACCGCCCCTGCCTTTCCGCCTCGTTTTCGGATCGGACCTTAGATTCAAATCTTGATCCGGCTTCTCCCTCGACTTCTGCCGTATCGGCCGCCGCAGCCGCTTCCGCAGCGGCAATATCGGCCCCGTTTGCCCCCTGCTTTGCGGCTGTTCCCACGGCCAAGCCATTCGCCGCTTCCGTCAGCCTAAAATGCAGCTCGTAGTTTGCCATTTCCAACTCGCCGTCTTCCGCGTGCAAGATTGTCCGCTCCGCCGTACGCGGATTGCTCATCCGAATCAACACGCCTTCCGGCGTAACAAACGAGTGGCCATTTCCTGTCGTCATGCACCGGCCGATCCACTGCAGCAACCGTAGCCGCTCCTTGGCCGTCACCGGCCCGAGCTCCGACACTTTGACGGAGCTCCGCTCTAGTAACGCCGCGATCATCCGCCATTCCTCTGCCTGCCGCAGTTTGAACGCTTCCCGCTCCCGCTGCTTCCGCCGCTCGTTGTCACGCACCGCGTCCGCCGGCTGACGCTCTCCGCGCTTGCGGCTGCGCGAACGCAGCATGCGCACCATCGGCCGCTCCTCCCAGGACGACATGTCCGCCCGGTCCGAGTCGCGCAGATCCTCGCCCTGCAAGTGCCTCGTCGGGAACAATCCGAAAGCGTATGCGGACAACCTGTGCGCCTCCTCGACCGTTTCGATCGAAGCAAACCAGCGGGCCAAGTGCTCTAGCTCCTTTTTGCGGCTTAGTCCCGAACGCTTCCGTTCCTGAATACGAATCGCGCTGCGTACAATACGGGCAATCGCATCCTTCGTCGCCCGCTCCAGCAAGGTGAGCTCGCTGGGCGCAGCCCCCTCGCCCACAAACCAGCGCCGGATATTCGTCCAGCCTTGACGAAGTTCTTCCAGCAGTTCCTCCCGGTCCGGTTCGTCCTCCAGCCGCGGCTTTCGGAGCTCACCTTCCACGACCTGCTCTAAAAACAGATCCCGTACCGAATCGTTAATTCGCTGCAAATTACCTTCGATTTTATAAGCGCTCCGCTGTAGCGCCTGTACGAAATTTTGCAGGTAATCGGTCAACTTTTCCTTAAAGATCAAGAAAGCTTCCGTCACCATCATCTCTTCCGCCCGAGCCGTATGCAGGCTAGCGATATAGTCCGCCGCATTTTCATGGAGGTTAACAAACGAACGGTACAAGACGTTCCACAGCTCCAGCGCCGCGTCCGGCTCCAGTTCTCCGACCTGGCTACGAATGTCAAACAGTTTATCCGCAATCGTGTCGAATAAGGAAGCTTCCAGCGAACCGCCATACCCCGTTACCTTCTCCAGCGTCTCCAGCAGCCGTTCGATTTCGATGGAATACGGGCGGAGCAAATACTGCATCTTCTTTTTGAGATACTCTTCCAGCGTGGAGGAGCGTCCACCGTCGTGACGGGCAGTCAGGTTTTGCCACTCCACCAATTGATCCAGGTCGCCTTGGCACAGTTCAAGTGTATAATCCGGCCACACGTTCCAAGCCTTGACCGCTTCAAAGACGTCTTCCGGCTTCAGCCAATACCGCAGTCTTTTATACTCCTGATAGAAAAAACGCATGATCGCCCGGTAGCGAACCACGTTGTCAGCATTGACATACTTCAACTCGGGTATCCCGCGCAACGATTGCACCGGCAACCCCGGCAAATGAGACTCCATTCTCGCCCCCCCGTTCCTTTCAGAAAACTACTTTCATCTTAAAATACCCGCCACCTTGTGACAAGCCGAGAGGGGGGAAGTCATACGATGTTATTACTTGTCGTTGATGGATCGGGGACAAACTGAAACCACAAAAAAACGGTACCTTGGAAATGCGATGTATAACAAGTAAAACAGAGCCAGCAACCATCGGCTAGTCCTGGCTTGGCTGGGAATGATGCTCCGTCTTCGATCGAATGGAGCTTCTATAGCAAAAGAAAACAGCCGCCGGCTCTTCAAGCCGATCCCAAATTTCATTTGATTCGACATCAGAAATCCTCCGAATTGGGACGCTAGTCCCCTCCACCCTATGTACAAAAAAGGAAAGCAGTGAGACAATGATAAACGGCTTGTTTACAGAGAGAGATTTTTGGGGGAAGAAGAGAAACCGATGGGATTTGACATCATTGCGGCAGCACTTATTTTTGGAATGACTTTAACCTTTGTGATTTGGCAGCCGAAGGGGCTGAATATCGGGTGGTCCGCGTGCGGCGGTGCGGTGTTGGCGCTGCTTGCCGGCGTCGTCGGCTTTGACGATGTGGGGGAAGTCGTGCAGATCACGTGGAACGCCACTCTAACGTTTATCGCAATCATCATCATTTCGCTGATCTTGGATGAGATCGGCTTGTTCGAATGGGCAGCGCTGCACATGGCCCGGGCTGCAAAAAACAGCGGCATCCGCATGTTCATTTACGTCAGCTTGCTGGGGGCGGTGGTCTCGGCGTTTTTTGCCAATGATGGGGCAGCCTTAATCCTCACGCCGATTGTGCTGGCGATGGTTCGCCATTTGAGTTTTGAGGAGAAAATGATCTTCCCGTTCATTATGGCGAGCGGGTTTATCGCGGACACTACCTCTTTACCGCTGGTTGTCAGCAACCTGGTGAACCTCGTGTCAGCGGATTATTTCGGAATTGGCTTCGCGCAATATGCCGCTCGGATGATTGTTCCAAACCTGTTCTCGCTCGGGGCAACGGTGGCGGTGCTGCTGCTTTATTTTCGCAAAGGTATTCCTCGCACCTATGACCCGTCCAAGCTGAAAGCACCATCTGAGGCCATCAAAGACCAGCGCCTGTTCCGCATATCTTGGGTGGTGATGGGAGTCCTGTTGATCGGCTACCTCGTGAGCGAGTTCCTTCATCTTCCGGTATCCTTGCTCGCCGACACCGTGGCTTTGATCTTCTGGGCCATCGCCCGCCGAAGCCAAGCGGTCGATACGAAGGCCGTCATGAAAGGCGCGCCATGGAACATCGTCGTCTTCTCGATCGGGATGTACGTTGTCGTGTACGGCCTCGGCAATGCCGGGCTGACCGAAGTCTTGGCCAAGCTCCTCCAAACGGTGGCAGATCAAGGCCTATTCGTATCCACGATGGCCATGGGCTACATCTCGGCGTTCCTATCGTCGATCATGAACAACCTGCCGGCCGTCATGACCGGCGTACTCGGCATCGCCGACACGGCCACCTCCGGCACGATCCGCGAGTCACTGATCTACGCCAACGTCATCGGCACCGACCTCGGCCCGAAGATCACACCCATCGGCTCACTCGCCACTCTCGTCTGGCTCCATGTCCTCGCCAAGAAGGGCGTCCGCATCTCCTGGGGCACGTATTTCAAAGTTGACATCGTGCTGACGATCCCGATTTTGTTTGCGACGTTGTTGGGGTTGTGGGTGGTGTTGTGGGTGTTTTAGGAGGGGCAAATTGCCCCCTCTTTTCATTCCACGAATAACAGCACCTCAATCATCAACCCCACACCCAACCTAAAACCCTGCGCGAACGCGGCTGCCATCTCCATCTCTTGAATTTGCTGCTGTAAGTCGATTAGCGCCTCAATTTGGTAAAATCCTCACCAGATCGTTTCTCTCTCCAAGCCATTGTTGGCTTCGGATAATGCGTTGCTGAGTTGGCGGTATTGCGGGTCTTTGGGGGCCATCTGCTCGGGGATGAGATGACCGTAGTAGAGAGATTCCAGAAAGGATGGCATCGAAAAAAAAAGAATAGCAAAATCGGTGGCCGCATGTGGTACGTATCTGCGAAACACTTGTATTTTCAAGCACATTTGGATACGCTCAAGATAAGGTTCCAATTTGACAGAATGAATGGATGGTGTCTTATGCCTAATCCAAGACTTGAACCACAACAAATATCCGCCATAATCGATTATTTAAACGAGCGTTTCAATGCGCATACCGTGATATTATTCGGGTCAGCAGCAAGGGGGGAGATGCGCCAAGACAGCGATGTAGATATTGCCTATATTTCTGAAGATCCACCTCACTCCGCGTATGAACTATTTATGGCTGCTTCTGAACTAGCCAATCGGGTAGGGCGTGAGGTAGACCTGATTTATTTTCCCCAGGCGAATCCCGTCTTCAAAGCACAGATCATTGGAACAGGTGAGGTATTGCAAGATGTCGAGCCTTATGTCCGGCAGACCGCATTTATGCAAGCCCTCAAGGAATATGCCCTGCTTAACGACGAGCGCAAAGAAATCATGGAGAATTACCAGAGAGGGGGAGCCAATTGAACCGCGATATACTAGCGAACAAAACAGAAACGATCAACCGTTGCCTGAAACGGATCCATGAAGAGTATGAAGGAAAGCGAGAGAACCTCGAAAATTACACCAAACAGGATTCCATTATCTTGAACCTACAGCGGGCCTGTGAAGCTTGTATCGATTTAGCCATGCATCTGGTCTCAGAAAATAAATGGGGAATCCCTCAGAGCAGTCGGGAGGCTTTTTGATCTTCTATTAGATAATGGAGTGATTGACAAAGAACTTAACCGTAATCTGAAAGCCATGGTTGGTTTTAGTAACATAGCCGTACACGATTATCGAAGTATACAAATCGAAATCGTCCAGGCCATTCTTGATCACCACCTCGGAGATTTCGTTCTTTTTGCATCAAAAGTCAGAGATTTTGGTGCTTAAAGCCTCCGGAAAGAAACTATGTTTTCCAGGGGCTAGTATCTACACCCCCCCACTCCATTCTGCCGCCCTTTTGCAACAAATCCACGCAATACCCGCAATGCGTTTGCGGAGTTTTTTCCTATTTGGAAAAAGACACTTGCGACCATTCATTGCTTCGAGACTATGATCCTGTAAATTATCAACCAACAGCCGCTCCCAACCGGAGCACAAGCAAACAAATGCCATGACCAGTCTGTACTTTGACTCCCGAGTAATCAGTAACAAGTGAATCCGGTCATCCGGAGTACGGCTCCTGTTTCGATCTACGCACTCATATAGAGTGCGACTGCGATTTCACGCATATTTTTTAACTATGAATTAACAATTTATGAAAATAATGAATGAAAATAGGCCGGTTCATTTAAATTTAATGGTAAAAATGGAAAAATAAAAAGAAATTTGTGGTGCGAACCTCCTAGGAAAATCATGTTCACTTCAGATTCGCACCAAGTTAATCACATTCATGACGAAATGCATAAAAAAATTTTTTCACCACGAATCTCCTACTATTTCATTTTGAACTGCACATTACCAGTGAAATGCCCCTCTTCTGTAACATCCCATACGGCAGCTTCCATCAGGTAGATTCACATTACTTTTGGGTGGCCCTATTCATAAGTGAATTATAGCATGAAACCCTGTCTGTTAATCTGTCGTTTATCATGCCCCTTCCCCAACACCGCCCTTTTGCAACAAATCCACGCAATTTGGGGCAACGCCTCTGTGGATTTTTTTCCTATGCAATAATTTGGGGAAAAGATCACCTGCGATCTCACAGGAGGCATGCCGCATGGCTGGATTGACAAACCGCCGGCGCAAGCGAGTACACCGTCTGTGGATACCGCCGTCCCGGTCAAAGCCCTCCAGCTGGTCGTTGAGGAGACGAACGGGTCGCAGTTTTCTGAAGTAATTGAGATTCGAGTGTATGGGTAACCCCAGCATAAAAGAAACAACCAGTCCTTCACTGATAGGGCTGGTTGTTTTGTTACTACTATGACTTTATTAGTTTGCAAGATTGGACGGTTCTGTATAATATAAAGTAATTAATAAAAGACATTTATTAAAGTTGGTGAACCTGCTCGCTATGAAGACTCCACGCGCTAACAGCATTGAAGTTAAGAAGATCAATCGCAAAACGATCTACCAGTTCTTATACCGACACGATCCGATATCTATCCAGGAAATCGCTCATACCTTACAGCTCTCGCTGCCAACGGTGACGCAGAACCTGAAGGAACTCCAAGAGCGGGACCTCGTCATCGAAACCGGTCTATTTGAATCGACGGGCGGTCGAAAAGCCAAGGCCATCTCCTATAACCCCCTGGCCAAATATGCACTAGGACTAGACGTGACGCGCAATCATATTGGCATCGTTTTGATCGACTTGGGTGGTAACGTGATTCACCATGAACGCCGTACGTATCCGTTCATAAACCAACGTGCTTATTTCGAAGGAATTGGCCAACACGTGGAGCGATTTCTGGATGAATCCGGAGCCGACCGGGAGAAGCTGCTTGGCGTTGGCATTGCATTGCCGGCGATTTTATCTCATGGGAATGAGACGGTTCAATACGCCTCTGTCATCGACTTTCAAGGGGGCAGCGTCCGCAGCTTTGAGGAGTTCATTCCTTATCCTTGTGTGTTGATTAACGATGCCAATGCCGCAGGGATGGCCGAATTCTGGAATGAGGAAGGCATCGAGGACGTTGTTTATTTGTCCCTTAATAACAGTGTCGGCGGTTCCGTCATTATTGGCCACAGCACTTATCCTGGACAAAATCAGCGAAGCAGCGAATTCGGGCACATGACGATCGTGCCGGACGGACGAACCTGTTACTGCGGACAACGCGGCTGTGTCGATGCCTATTGTTCTGCGAAGATTTTGTCGGACAGTACAAATGGGAGCATGGCGGAGTTTTTCCGTTTACTCCGCGAGAAAGCCCCTGTGCAACAAGCGCTTTGGGAAGAATATCTCTCTTATTTAGCGATTACGATAAATAATCTAAGAATGCTGTACGACTGCAACGTCATTGTCGGAGGCTATGTAGGAGCCTATATGGACGAGCACCTCGACCAGCTTCAGGAGCTTCTGGCCCGCAGGAATACGTTTGAGCCGGATGGAACTTATTTGCAATGCTGCAAATATAAGCTGGAAGCCACGGCTGTAGGCGCCGCCCTGCAGTTGGTGAAGCAATTTATCGACGAGATTTAATGGGACCTTCACAGGCCCCAATACAACGAACAGGCGGACGCCTTCCCATTCCATAGGGAAGCGTCCGCCTCTTCTTTTTTATAAAAAGCTATAATTTTATCAATGCCTTCACGACCTCGTTCTTGTTCTCGATGACGAAGTCAAACGCCTGCTTACTGTCTTCAAATGCAAACTCGTGGGTAATCATCGGCTTCACATCAATCCGCCCTTCCGCCAGCGCTCCAATGGCTGGAGGGAACAAGTTGCGGTAACGGAACACCGATTCAATCCGGGCTTCCTTCAATAGAATCTGCATGAAGTCATACTCGACGATATCCTTAGGCGGGAATCCTACTATCACAATGGTTCCCCCCCGTTTGACGAGGTACGGAGTCTGCTTCAATGTGATCTCGCTTCCCGCCGTTTCGATCACAACATCTACGCCCTGTCCTTCCGTGCATGCTGCGACGACGGCAACGACATCCTCCTGTTTGGCTTGGATGACCCGGGTAGCGCCCAACTTCTTCGCAAATTCCAGCCGGTTCTCGATCACATCAACCACAATCGTCTCCGAGGCTCCATAGGCTTGACAGGCCAGCAGCGACATAAGACCAATAGCCCCGGCACCCAAGATCACGACGCGATCGCCTAGCTTAACATGCCCTTGGCTGGCAGCGTGCAATCCTACAGCTAATGGTTCCACAAGTGCACCCTCACGTGTGCTGACCCCATCGGGAAGCTTGAATGCCATATCCGCTGGATAAGCGATATAGTCGGTCAGACACCCGTCAATCGGCGGAGTGGCCAGAAAGCGCACATCCGGACACAAGTTGTATCTGCCCGTTTTGCAGAATTCGCATTTCCCGCAAGTGAGCCCTGGCTCCAGGGCAACCCGGTCGCCTACCTTCAAATGCCGGACTGCGGATCCAACCGCAGTGATGGTCCCCGCACATTCATGGCCGAGGATGAAATCCCCCTCAACCACGAAGCTGCCGATCCGTCCGCTTTCATAATAGTGAACATCGGAGCCGCAAATCCCTACGTATTCCAGTTTAACAAGCACCTCATGATCTTGCGGCACAGGGATATCTCTCGTCCGAAGCTCCATATCTCGTAGTCCCGTCATATAAGCAACTCGATTCAGCATGGTTTTCTCCTCCTAGTAAGTTATAGGGTACATCATTGAATTGCGCCGGCCTTCTTCAGCAACTCAATGTACTCGTCGACATTCTCTTTGTTAATGAGCGGATTGCCGATATCCGTATCGATTTGCTTCTCTTCACCGGTGAGCAGCTTATGGCTCGTATCCAGGAGCTTCTCTGCCAGTTCAAAGGCATTTTGCAGCGTTGTGGAAGTCATTTTCCCTTCTTTAATCAGAAGCACTGCCTCAGCCGTCCCATCCACACCGTAAACCAGCATATCTTTGTATTTCGGGTTATCCTTCACGACTTCAATGGCTCCGGCAGCCATATTGTCATTCATTGAGATGACGGCATCGATTTTGTCGTTAGCTTGCACCCAGTCTTCCATGTACCGCATGGCCTCGTCCTTGTTCCAGTTCGCGATCTGCTCACCGACAATCTGCACATCAGGGCGTTTATCGAAGAACTCTGCCTGCCAGCTCTTGCGACGCTCATCGGCATGGAAATTACCGGACGGACCTTGAAGAACCACGACTTTCGCGTTCTGCGGCACCTGTTCCACAGCAACCCGGGCATTCACGGCCGCTTGCTCATAAGGCTGGGCGTCTACAGAAGAAGCCCCTTCGATCCCCGATATCCGGGCATTTGTCGTAATCGCAAAGATCCCGGCCTGCACGACCTTCTCGACATAAGGGCGCTGGGCCTCACCATTGTTGGGCTGAACGATCACCAGATCGTATTTGTTCGTGATCGCATTTTCGATTAACGAATTCTCTTTCTCGTCATTCGCTTCGCCGTCGAATACATCCAACTTGATATCTTCGTATTTCTCAGCCTCATCCTTGACCGCATTAGCCAGCCATGCTGCGAACGAATCGGATTGCGCCCGGGCAATGTAGGCAACCTTGTAGGTTTTGCCGGATGTCTCGCCGCTGGAGGAAGCGTTGGATGGGGCTGCCCCATTGTTTGAGCTGCAGGCAGCCAAGATCAGAGCAAATAAACAGATCATTCCCGTGGAAAATCTAATTTTTCTCACATTGCATCCATCCTTTATTTTAAATTTGATATCCTTGGTTTCTTAAACCGAAGTGTCCTTGGATTGCTTCTGCCGAATTGTCTGACGGTTATCCTCCACACGTCCAAGCAGACTTCTTGTTTTCCGTTTCTTCGTTTGAATATCGTAAATAACCGCTAGGGCAATGATTGCGCCACGAATAATTTGCTGCATGTAGGAATTGACACCGCTGAGGTTCATGATGTTGTCCAGGAACCCTACAATAAAGGCCCCCACCAAGGTACCGCCGGCTGTACCAACGCCTCCCGAGAAGCTGGTCCCCCCGATAATAGCAGCAGTTAGAGCGGTGAATTCATAGTTGACTGCACCATTGGGCAAACCTGCATTCACCCGCGCCATGAACAGCACCCCGGCAATTCCGACAAAAATACCATTAATGATAAACGCGGTGTATTTGATCTTGTGTACGTTAATTCCGGAGGCAACCGCCGCCTCCTCATTACCTCCCACGGCGTACACGGATCGCCCAAATCGAGTATGGCTGAGTAAATACCAGGTCAGCACGCCAATTGCGGCTAGAAATAACACCGGAATCGGGATACCCAGCAGCTTCCCTTGCCCAAGGACGACGAAGTCTCCCAGCTGGAGAATATTTTGACCTTTCGTATAGTGAAGGGCGACGCCCCGAGCCATGGCCATCATCGCCAAAGTTGCGATAAACGGCGGCGCCTTGAACGTGCTGATCATCACTGCGTTGATGACGTTACAAACGACGCCGGTCAATATGCCAACCAACACGGCCAGGAGCATCGAACCGGTCGACTTATATGCAGATACAGCGAAAACCCCGGATAATGCCAGTACAGAGCCCGCGGACAGGTCCAACATACCGCAGATGATCAGGATCGTGGCACCAAATGCAAGTATGGTCGTCACCGCCAACTGAGTCGATACGTTCGTTAAGTTCGTAACGGAGAGAAAGTTGGGATTCGCGAACGTACAGATCAGAAACAGCACGAGCAGCACCAGGTAGATACTGTATTTCCGCTTGATTAATTGCCAGATATGAAGAGTGGCATCCATCTATTTCACCTCGCTGGTCATCATTCCAGTTGCATATCTCATAATAGTCTCCTGGGAAAAATCCTCGCGGCCGAGCTCCCCCGTTACCTGACCTTGCGCCATCACGTAAATGCGGTCACACATCCCGATCAATTCCGGCAGTTCGGAGGAAACCATAAGAATCGCTTTACCCTGTTCGGCCAGTTCGCCGATCAGCTTGTAAATTTCATATTTTGCCCCGACATCGATCCCCCGGGTTGGTTCGTCCAAGATCAGAATATCCGGTTGAAGCAGCATCCACCTGCTAAGCAGTACCTTCTGTTGATTCCCGCCGCTGAGTGACGCAATGGGCGTTTCCAAAGAGGGGGTTTTCACTCTCATCTTGTCGAACATCCCTTTGACCAGCTCCTGCTCTCTCTTCGGACGGTGCCGTAATCCGTAGAACACCTGCCCCAATACGGACAACGTGGTATTCTCCCGCACGGAACGAACCGGAATAATTCCGTACCGCCGCCGATCCTCCGACAGCATGACCATCCCTTTCTCTAAACTGCCTTGTACAGTGGGCTTGGTCACATACTCATCCTTAATCCGGATCGTCCCGGAGGTTAACGGGTCGAGACCAAACAAGGAGCGCATCACCTCGGTCCGTCCCGCTCCCATCAGCCCCGCGAAACCAATGATTTCGCCTCTCCGAGCGCAGAAGCTTACATCGCGAAATACGCCATTGCGGGATAGTCCATCGACTCGGAGAATTTCCTCCCCGATCGCTGCCTTCACCTTCGGATACGTATCCTTCAGCTGACGTCCGACCATCAAGCTGATCACGGTCTCAATATCCAGCTCCTCCTTGGGTCTGCTGTCCACGACAGTCCCGTCTCGGAACACGGTGATTTCATCGGCAATCTGAAAAATCTCGTCCAGCTTATGCGAGATGTAAATGATGCTGACGCCTCTGGCTTTGAGCTCACGAATCTTCGCAAACAGCCGGTCGACCTCCTTCTGCGTGATGGCCGATGTCGGTTCGTCCATAATGATGAGCTCCGCCTGGTTTGATACCGCTTTCATAATTTCCAGCATCTGAATGTCCGAAACCGTCAAGTCCTTAAGCAACGTCTTCGGGTCATAGGGCAGCTGTTCTGCTTGCAGCAGTTGAAGGGTTTGGCGGGTGACTTCTTTCCAGTTGACCTTCCCTAAGCGATTGACCGGCAGCCTGCCCAGGAAAAGATTTTCCTCCACGGACATCTCCGCCACATAATTCAACTCCTGGAAGATCATCGATATCCCTAGTTGGCGCGCCTGCAGCGGACTGCCAATTTTCACAAGCTTCCCATCCAGATAAATCTCACCCGCATCCGGCTGATACACACCGTTGATGATCTTCATTAACGTGGATTTCCCCGCTCCATTCTCGCCGCAAAGAACATGCACCGTCCCCTTCTTGACGGAAAAATCGATCTTATTCAGCGCTTTGACCCCGGGAAATGACTTTTCAATTTGAGATACCCTAAGCTTGATGGGTTCTCCCATACTCTCCCTCCCCGCTTCTTTATTTTTGCGGTTTCTCCACGTTCGCTATCCTTCATTCTTTTGAACTTCATTTTAAATAATACTTTTTTAAATGCTTTTAATAAAAGTATATTTATTATCTATTCGTTGTCAATACATCAAAATTGTGTTTTTAAGAAAAAAACCATCAGGGAGATTATCCTGACGGTTCATTTTAGGGATATATTTCAACCACTTCAAATATCTAACTATAATTCTCACTTCGAAATATCCAAAAACCCTTCCCCAAACACATCCCGCACATCGTGGATCGTCAGAAAGGCGGAGGGGTCGATAGAGCGGACGATCTTTTTCAAGGTGGATACCTCTTGCTTGCTGATCACGATATAAAGGACCTCCTTCGGGTTCTTCGTATAGTAACCATGACCTGAGAGGACGGTAACGCCTCGCTCCATTTCGGTGACGACCATTTCGGCGATGTCGTCCTGCTTCTCGGAAATGATGGTGACGGCTTTCTTGGGATTGAGTCCTTCGATCATGAAGTCCATCACCTTCGTGCCTATATACAAGTTAATGATCGTCAACATTAGCTTCTCTGGGCCAATGATGAAATAAGAAGAGAACGCCACGATCAAATCAAAAAACAACAGCGCGTAGCTGATATTCCAATCCAGATATTTATTGGCGATCCGGGCCAAAATCACGGTCCCCGCCGTTGTCCCGCCGACCCGGACAATCAGACCGATACCAACACCTACAAATACGCCGGCGAATACCGCGTTAATGGTAGGCTCGTTTGAAGCGATTCGCCAGCTCTCCGTCAAATGCAGGAACAACGAGTTAAACGCCACCGCAATGATCGTATAGATCGTCGTCCGCCGATCCAGAAATTTGTACCCGACAATCAGCAGCACCCCGTTGATCACGATATTGACCAGCGACGGCGACCACTGGAACAGGTAGTACAAAATGATCGTGACCCCCGTGACGCCTCCCTCACCGAAGTCGTTCGGTATGATAAACAAATTGACCGCCAGCGCAAATAAAAAGGCCCCTACAATTAAGACTGCAATATCCGCGGCATACTTCCTCATCTTCATTCCAACTTCAAACCTCTCTCCACCATGTTTCTGCTCTCACAACCAGAACATCGTAGCGATTCGGATTTTGAAAGTCAAGATGACTTTAACAAGTTAGATCGTTAACACAGGGCTGGATTTACGCGTTAGGATGGTTAAGAGCAGTCAAACCCATGAGTGCCTAAATAGGAGCCATTTTCTAACCTCTGTGCTGAAGAAGACAGAACTCTTAAACGCACCTTCACCTTCTAAAATAACCAAGGAAAGTTCTTTAATTTCGGGAAAGCCGAAGCTCCCAGCAGAATGGTATGATTTGTGGCAAGAAAGGAGGAGCCTTCAAATAGGAAAAAATGTAAGCGCTTAACAAACTATTCCATGACAAAGGGGAGTGAGTCCATGAATCAAACGATGAAACGCGCCTTCATGCTGCTGATCGCCGCGATGTTGCTGCTGCCTGCAGGATGGCCAGTCAACGTAACGAAGGCTGAAACCGCAGCTTCGGACGACACGGTGACGGTGTATCATGAGGACTTCGCGAGTGGAATTGGTCAAGCGGTTCAATCGGGGGGCGCGACCCTAACGTATGTCAGCGGCAAAGTGTTTACTGGGAATGAGGACGGAGGCGCCCTGTATGTCAGCAATCGGGTCAACAACTGGGACGCTGCTGATTTTCGGTTTAGCGACATGGGCCTCACGAACGGTAAGACCTATACGGCACACGTGACGATTTACGTAGACGCTGACGTTAGTTTGCCAGCCGACGCGAAAGCCGCGCTCCAAACCGTAGACAGTTATGGCAACTATGCCGAGACGGACTATGTCGCAGGGCAAGCGGTGACGTTGACGAAGGAATTCACCGTAGATACGAGCGCGGATCGAGCGCTGCGCATTAACTCCAACGCCGCAGGCGCTGCGGTTCCTTATTACATTGGAGATATTCGCATCACAGAAACAGACAGCTCCGGCGGCGGCGAACAACCGCCTAGAGATCCGGCCCTGCCTTTCACCACGATCACCTTTGAAGACCAGACCACCGGCGGCTTCACAGGCCGGGCGGGCACAGAAACGTTGACGGTAACGAACGAAGCGAATCATACGCCGGGCGGTGCCTATGCGCTGAAGGTAGAGGGCCGTACCAACACCTGGCACGGGCCATCGCTGCGTGTTGAGAAGTACGTCGACCAAGGTGCAGAATACAAAATCTCAGCCTGGGTGAAGCTGATTGAGCCTGCCAGCTCGCAAATCCAGCTGTCCACGCAAATCGGTGATGGCAGCAGCGCCAATTACGTCCAACTCTCCTCCAAAACGATCAACACCGGGGACGATTGGGTTCAATTTGAAGGCACCTACCGTTATAACAGCGTAGGCGGCGAGTTTTTAACGATCTATGTGGAGAGTTCGAACAATGCCTCCGCTTCTTTTTACATTGACGACATCCGTTTCGAACCTACTGGATCCGGCCCAATCGAAATTCAGAAGGATCTCGTCCCGATCAAAACAGCATACCAAGACGACTTCTTGATCGGCAGCGCTATCTCGGCTGAGGATTTGGAAGGCGTACGTCTGGAGCTCCTTAAGATGCACCACAATGTTGCCACCGCCGGTAATGCGATGAAGCCCGATGGCCTGCAGCCAACAAAAGGCAATTTCACCTTTACCGCAGCGGATGCCTTGGTGGATCAAGTTCTTGCCGAAGGCATGCAGATGCATGGTCACGTCTTAGTATGGCATCAGCAGTCACCAGCCTGGATGAACACAACAACGGATGCGCAAGGTAACACGGTGCCTTTAAGTCGGGCAGAAGCCTTGGCTAACCTGCGCACCCATATTCAAACCGTTATGGAGCATTTCGGCGACCGTGTGATTTCTTGGGACGTCGTGAATGAAGCGATGAACGATAACCCGGGGAACCCTAGCGATTGGCAAGCTTCCTTGCGGGAAACTCCATGGAAAACCGCGATCGGTGCGGATTATGTCGAGCAGGCCTTCCTCGCCGCCAGAGAAGTGCTCGACCAGCATCCGGAATGGAATATCAAGCTGTATTACAACGATTACAACGAGGACAACCAGAACAAAGCCCAGGCTATCTACCACATGGTCAAAGCGCTGAACGACAAATATGCACTGACCCATCCCGGCAAACTCCTCATCGATGGCATCGGCATGCAAGGTCACTATAATGTCAACACGAATCCGGAGAATGTGCGGCTCTCCTTGGAGCGCTTCATCTCCTTGGGCGTAGAAATCAGCATCACCGAGCTGGACATCCAAGCCGGCAGCAACTATGAGCTGTCGGAGAAGCTGGCTAATGCGCAGGGGTATTTGTACGCGCAGTTGATGCAGCTGTTCAAAGCCCATGCGGATCATATTGCACGCGTGACCTTCTGGGGATTGGATGACGGCACAAGCTGGCGCTCCTCGACCAACCCGTTGCTGTTCGACAAGAACCTGCAAGCCAAACCAGCCTATTACGGCGTAATTGACCCCGCCAAATTTATCGAAGAGCACCAGCCGGACGTGTCGGAGGCGAATCAATCCACCGCCCTCTATGGCACACCTGCCGTAGACGGAGCCGTCGACGCGATTTGGAATCAAGCGCCGGCGATGCCGATCGAGCGGTACCAGACCGCTTGGCAAGGCGCAACCGGTACGGCCAAAGCGCTCTGGGACGACCACAACCTGTACGTCCTGATCCAGGTCAATGACGCGCAGTTGGATAAGAACAACCCCAACCCTTGGGAGCAGGACTCTGTCGAGGTGTTCCTGGACGAAAACAACGCCAAGACCTCGTTCTATCAAAGCGATGATGGACAATACCGCGTGAACTACGCCAATGAGACCAGCTTTAATCCGGAGTCCATCGCCGAAGGCTTCGTATCGGCAGTCCGGGTCAACGGGACAAACTATACGGTCGAAATGAAGATCCCGCTCAAAACTATCACCCCGGCGAACGATGTCAAAATCGGCTTTGACGCGCAGATCAACGATGCCAAAGACGGCGCGCGCCAAAGTGTAGCTGCCTGGAACGACACCACCGGCAACGGGTATCAGGACCCTTCCGTCTTCGGCGTGCTGACGCTGACAGGCAAAGGCCCTGTCGATACAACACCGCCGGTCTTGGAGCTGACCGTCAGCCCATCCGTCCTCTCCACGCCTAATCACAAGCTGGTTCCGATCAAGGTTACCTGGAAAGCCAGCGACGAAGGATCCGGCATTGATACGATCAAGCTGGTATCCATCACCAGCAACGAGAGCGATAACGGGGTGGGCGATGGCAACACGGCCAACGACATTCAAGGCGCAGACTATGGGACGGCGGATCAAGAGTTCTTGCTTCGAGCCGAACGTTCGGGCAATGGAAACGGAAGAATCTACACCATCACCTACGAAGCAACCGACAAGGCGGGCAATAAGACGACGGCTCAAGCCACAGTCAAAGTCCCGAAAGGGAAAAAATAATACCAAAAACGGCGGTGCCAGGATTCCAACTCCTTGCACCGCCGTTTTTTCAGACTCACTGTTGCTTCGAGGCGCTCCAGGCATCCAGCTGCTTCTGGATCTCGGCCCGAACCTCGTCCAGCCCCGCCTGCTTCAGCTCCTCATTAAACTTCGGCAGCTCCGTGTCGACGTCTACGCTGCCGGTCATGAGGCTGGGATAATATTTTTGCCATACCATCTTAATGTTCTGGATCTGGATCGGCATCATCGATAAATCTGGCGTAAACCCAAACGTGCTGGACTTCACGGCCCGGGCGTTCGAGGCGCGGAACTCCTCCCATTTGTTTAACGGCTCTGGATCGTCTCCGCCTCGCGTCTTCAGAATGAACCAGTTGCCTTGGGTATAGGTCACGCCCGTGTACCCCGGCAATGCGTCCGGGATCGGGTTACCGTCGGCATCCTTCCTTGGGATCAGCACGACTTGGCCGTTCTTGTCTATCGTGTAATGCACGCCTTCGATCCCATAGTTGAACAGGTTCCGCACCTCAGGATCGGTATTCAGCAGATTCAGGAACTTGATACATTCGACCGGGTACTTCGTATCGGCGCTCACTGCCATAACGCCTCCCCGCACGTCCTCGGTCGTGACCACCTCGGTCGTGACGGGATGCGCCACCACTCTGTAGCCGCGATCCTTACTCCAGCTATGATCGGACAAGGGACCGCCGCTCGACGCCTTCCAGAACACCTTTTTGCCCCGCTCCAGTTCCTGACTTTCCCTCAAAGCCGCATCCTCATTGATGTAGCCGGCCTGATAATAATGCCGCAGCGTATCCATCACCTGCCGGGCTTCCTCCGTTTCGAAGATGTTCACAACCTGAGGGGTCGGCTCTAGTGACCGTACCATCAACGGGAGTTCCTTATCAATAACATACTCATAACCATGTAAAGCGAAGAAGTTATGGGAGTCTTTATCCAGCTCCATTGGCAGATACTCAGGTTCCTTCTGCTGGATCATCTGCAGCAACGGCTCCAGGGATTCCAACGTGTTGTACTTCGTAATATCGAGGTTATACTTGCTCACCAGCTCTTCCGGATACATCCATTGTTGGCGGACCGCGAGTTCCTTGTTGGTCGGCACCCCGTAGATCCCCCCGTCGTCCATGCGCACCCCTTCCCAAAAGATCGGGTCAATCACATCATACATATCCTTGCCCGTATTGGACAGATAGTCATCCAGCCGCAGCCAGGCCCCGCGTTTGACATATGTCGTGAACTCAGGGGCGTATGCGATGTCGAAGGGAGTTCCTGCCGATACCATGGCGTTCAGGCGGTTTTCGTATTCCTGCCATCCGACCTTGTTATAGGTGATCGTGATGCCGATTTTCTTGGCCAACACTTCATTGATTTTGGCATTCACCAACTCCAGATCCGGATCCGGCTCTCCAATCGTATAGTAGACCAGATTGACCATGTCCCCATGGGGCGCCGTAGCCCCTTTATCCGAAAAAAGGGAACAACCCACGGCCAACAAGGCTAACAAGCCGGCGACCACCGCGCATAGGGTCAGGTGTCTGAACCAAGAGGGCTGCTGCATAACATCCTCCTTTCCGCTACGAGGAGACTAGCTTTTTTTCCGTAAATCTGATGGGGACATGCCAAAGTATCCTTGAAACTGGGTATAAAAATAATTCAAATTCGGATACCCGACACTATGCGCAATACTGGAAATCTTCTCGTTGGTGGTCAGGATCTGTTCCTTCGCTTGCAGCATCCGGTAAGCCATCAAATACTCCGAAAACTTCATGCGGGTTTCCTTTAGAAACAGCTGCCCCAGGTACGTGCTGTTCATGCGAAACCGCTCAGCTACCGACTTCAGGGTAATGTTCTGAGCGTATTCCGCCTTCACCATCAGCAATATGCGGTTCGTAAGCTTGGACAGTTCCTCGTAAGGAATGCCCAGGATCGGGTCTATATTCAGATCTTGCTTATGAATCCCGTCCAAGTCCCCGTTCAGGTCCTCCACAATGATCTTCTCAATCACCGTCTGCAGCTTGGAACGATCGACGGGCTTGAGCAGATAGTCCTTCACGCCGCAACGGATCGCCGCTTGGGCATATTCAAACTCGCTGTACCCGCTCATAATGATATATTGGGTTGGAAGACGCAGCTCATTGAGCTTTTGGATAATCTCATAACCGAGATCCGGGCCGATACGTACGTCGAAGATAGCGATGTCCGGTATAATCTCCACAGATTTAGCGATCGCATCTTCCCTCGTTTCACACGTCTCGATCAGGTGGAAGCCGTACTCTTCCCAATTCAGGGTTCGCTTCATCCCCTCCAGAATCTGCGGTTCATCATCTACGATCAGAAGTTTGTACATCCTGCAGTCACCCCTTTGAGATGATTACGGTAATTTTGACTCCTGCTTCCTCATTATTCTCAATTTCCATCCGAAAAGCGTCCCCATAGAAAAAGCTCAGCCGAGTATACACATTCCTTAGCCCAATGCTCCGAACGGGGGCATCCTCTCTGCTGTAAAGACATCGTCTCACTTCCTCCAAGCGCGCTTCAGGTATACTTTTGCCATTATCCACAAATTCGAGAACGAAGCGCCCTTCCTCCTCCCAGCCATTCACGACGAGCAAATTAAATTCACTGCTCGGATTAAAGCCATGCACGAAGAAGTTCTCAGCCAGCGGTTGCATCCAAAATTTCACCGTGGATATGGCAAGCAGCGGCTCTTCCACATCAATTTGATAATAGAATCTTCCCGGATATTTGAGCTCCATGATGCTTAAAAATTTCTGCAGCAGCTCCAGTTCTTCGCCGATCGTAATAATATTATCTTTGTGGACGATATCGCGGTACAAGGAGCCTAGGGTCGCGATCGCATCCGCAGTATCCACGTCCTTGTGCAACAACGCGGTAGATCGAATCGACTCCAGCGTATTATAGAGAAAATGCGGGTTGATCTGATGCTGAAGCGCTTTCATCTCGGTTTCCTGCTGCTTGAGCTTTAGCAAATATTCCGTACGGATATGTTTGTCCAGCTCATGAACCATATCGTCCAATTCCCGGGCAATCATCCCGTACTCGTTACGGCGATATCGGGCAGGGGAATTCGGTGTGAAATCGGCCGTTTTGACCCGTTTAATGGAATTGATAATATGCTTCAAAAATCTGGCGTCATCTCGCATGTTGTAGCTGATGAGCATCAGAACGCTGATCATGGCCAGCAAGACACTGCCAACGATGGTGGCTAGTATGCCCGCTTTCTCACGCATCAGATGGGACAAGTCCACAAGCATGATCAAACGGTAATCAAACTTCGTGGATTGGAAGTTCATGAAGAAGACATTTTTTAATCCGCCAAGGGAAGAAAATCCGCTGTTGCGGGTCTCTTCAGCGGCGCGCAGAATCATCTCCTGCGTTCCGTGATCCATCCCGGTGATCATGTACACTTCACCCGTACCACTGACGGCAGCGGCGATATCCAATTTATAGCCAAGAATCTTTCGGAATAACGGTTCGCTGCCAATCAGGAAGCGAAATTCCCCAATCTGACGAGAGATTTGGTTTGGATCGGACAGCTTCTTCCGGTACACAAATCCTTTCTCCAATTTCTCGCGAAAAATCTCATCCGTATTCGGAACGCCAAACCGAAAGCTGACATTGCCGCTGTTGCTAAACCGCACGAGGTTGGCCCCGTTCTCGGTATGCAAACTGACTTGCGTGAGATCCCCCTTCATCGAGCTGTATAAGAAGGCCCTCATATCTTCAGGGAAGGAAACCAACGGCTCATTATACAAGCTGTATTCCAGTCTGCTCGTCAGATACCCTTCCGCCGTGTTTCCCAAGAAATATCGGACATCCGTCATCAAGCGGTCATTGGAATAGATCCGCTGCATATAAGCCTCAATACGATCGGTATCATACTGCAGTTCGCTCTCGACCCGGCCGAAGGCGCTGACCGCCTCGTTACGAGCCCCCTCGATCCACTGATAGATGAGCACCGCGCAGGTCATAAGGCCCAGCACGAGACCGATGGCTACGACAAACACCGTATAGGCAATGAATTTGTTGCGATAGATTTTAATCTGCCAAAAGGAACCCACTCCCGCGCCTCCTTCACCGTTAGTCTTGCGGCGCTGATTCCATTGCCCTCATTCATTCCCATTATATCATCATATGGGAAAGCCCGAACGGGGAATCCTCCTCCGTCCGGGCTCACTTACTCGGGCTTTATTTCTTATTGAAAGAAGGCATCGATTTGCTCTTGAGCTGCCTTCATGATCGTATCCATCCCGGCTTTCTTAAGTTCTTCAACAATCTTCGGTACCATCTTCTCCGGATCGGATGCGCCCGTCAGCAACTCGTAACGGTATTTATCCCATGTTGCTTTTACGTTCGCCACTTCCGTTTGCAGATTCGTTGTGTCGAGCGAGAAGCCCAGCAAGGCCGAAGCTGTTGCTTGTTCGTTCAGCTTTTGAACTTGTTGCCATTGATCTTCTGGAGCCCCTTTGGTTGTTGCCATGTTGAAGAATGTGCCTTGCGTATAAGCGGCCAGCGGCCAAGTATCGGAAATCCGTTCAACCACTTTCTCGCCATCTACTTTCACATAGTCCACGCCTTCTTCACCAAAGGCCAGCATGTTACGCAGCTTCGGATCCGTATTCACCAGCTCCAGGTATTTCAGTGCTTCCTTCTTATACTTCGAGTTCGCCGAGATTCCGTTGAGGGAACCTTGAATCGTAGCCGTCGTATAGAGCGGACCATAAACTTGCGTCATATCGTACTTTTCGACGCCTTCGTTAATTTGCCAAGTGATATCCGCGCCTGGGAAGCCTTGTGCACTGAAGAATGGACGGCCTTTGTCGGCTTCAGGCTTGGTTGGAGCATCTGGATTGATAATGC
Organism: Paenibacillus sp. J14; assembly: GCF_000518465.1. NCBI lineage: Bacteria > Bacillati > Bacillota > Bacilli > Caryophanales > Paenibacillaceae > Paenibacillus > Paenibacillus sp. J14. Next base: position 46,390 of record NZ_JADQ01000018.1, read on the forward strand.
CATCTTTGTACCATTGGTGCAAAATCTTCAGTTCATCCATGATATCTTGCTGTTCCAGCACGGAAACGACTTGACGGGAAGCGTCGTCTACCTTCACGCCAACCGGAGGGAAGCCCAGTGCAAGATCGTCATACCGATTGAAGAATCCGTTAAACCCATCGCCTTGCGTCAGTGGCAACGGATAGAAGCTCTTGCCTTCGCCTGCTTTCATATCGTGGAACGGTTTATCCAGATCCTTCAACGTCTTGATGTTGCTTAAGTCGATGCCGTATTTATCAACATATTTGTGGTCGAACACCCAGTATTGGGTCATCGAAGAATCCTTATAGGTTGGCACAGCATAGATTTTGCCGTCAACCTTCGTCCCATCCCATACTTTCTCTGGAATGAAGTTGTACAGCTCCGGCGTCTCACTTTGCACCAGCTCGGTGATGTCCGCCAATGCGCCCATCGTCACTTGCTGATTGTATTTGGAGACGTTGGTAAACAGAATGTCGAAAGGTTCACCCGTATTTACAATCGTATTGATTTTGGTGTCCCACTCGCCCCAGCTGGCTACCTTGATATCTACTTTGACGCCAATTTTTTCTGCGGTGTATTCATTCATCGCTTCGACGGCTTTCTCGAAGTTATCCGGAATTTGTCCGCCAATCGTCCACCACACCAAGGTCGGGATTTCCCCAGAACCTGTTGTTGTCGAGTTATCTGTAGAGGTGTTGGAAGAAGTGTCCGATGGCGTATTGCTGGACGACGAAGAATTGGAGTTTGAACCGCCGCCGCAAGCCGCAAGAACGGACAAGAAAAGCATCACAGCACATAGAGTAGAGATGAGCTTCAAAGACCTTTTCATAGATATATCCTCCCTTTGAATATATATTTCATAAACTGAGACAAGCTCAGCTTATTTCGCATTAGCCTTTGACCGCACCTACCGTCAACCCGGAAATGAAGTAGCGTTGGAAGAACGGATACGCAAAGGCGACAGGAAGCACGATGACGATAGCCACCGCCATCCGGGCCGATTCCTTAGGCATCGTGGCCACCAGCTCGGCGTAGCTGATCCCCAGGCTCGAGGCATTTCGAGCCAGCGCGTCAACGTTGCTCATCAAGTTATTCAGCAGCGCCTGCAAGGAATACAGGTCCTGATTGTTGATGTACAACATCGATTGGAACCAGTCATTCCAGTAACCAAAGCACAGGAACAAACCAATCGTAGCGATCACCGGCAACGAGATCGGCAGGATGATCGAGAAGAAGATCCGGAGCTGGCCGGCCCCGTCGATTTCCGCGGATTCAATTAACCCATCCGGGATCGTGCTTTTGAAGAACGTCTTACAGATGATGACGTTAAACGAGGAGACCGCCAGAGGCAGAATCAACGCCCATACCGTATCTTTCAAACCCAGCATATTCGCATTGATATAGTAGCTGGAGACCAAACCGCCGTTAAACACCATCGGAATAAAAACGACCCAAGTCAGGAACCCCTTCAGCTTATAGTTCGGCCGGGACAGAACGTACCCCATTGAGGTGGTGAGCAGAATGCCCAGCACCGTTCCGACGATCGTAACGAAGACCGAGATCCCTAACGCCTGCAAAATGACCGTTCCTTGCTTGGCGATATACCCGTAAGCCTCTCCCGAGAACGCCGTTGGGATCAGGTGATACCCATTCTCCCGGATCGATTGCTCACTGGACAGCGAGATCGACAACACCACCAGCATCGGCACGACGCAAATCAAAGCCAGGAAGAAGAAAAGGAGATGAAGGAGCACGTTCACCCCTTTACTTGGACGATTAAATCGGTCCAGGCCGTTTTCATACACCGTTCTTGCTGCCATATCTGCACCTCCTTAAATCATCGCGCTGTCAGGATCGATTTTGCGAACCGTCCAGTTCGCGGCCAGAATCATCAGACAGCCCAGAACCGACTGTACGAAGGCTGCTGCCGAGGCCATCCCCACCGTTGCGGTTTTCAACTGCTTGTAAACCATAACATCAATGGTTGTGGTCACATTAAACAGGGAGTTGGAATCCCGCGGCACCTGGAAGAACAGCCCGAAATCGGTATAGAAGATGCGTCCCACCGCCAGGATGAACATCATGACGATAACCAGCTTCATCAGGGGAAGCGTAATGAACCGGGTCTGCTGCCAAAGGGTGGCGCCGTCGATGACGGCCGCTTCGTAGTAAGTTTTATCGATACCCGCGATGGTCGCCAAATACACAACCATACCGTAGCCAAGTCCCTTCCACACATTCATAAAAATCAAGAAGTAAGGCCAATATTGCGGTTCCATATACCAGTTGATGGGATCTACTCCCCAACCAGCCAGCATTTGATTCAAAATCCCTTTATCGAAGCTCAAGAACGCCCAGCCCACAGCCGAGACGACAACCCAGGAGAGAAAGTACGGCAGGAACATCATCGTTTGATAAGCCTTGCCTGCCTTGCGGTTGTGAAGCATCCCGATCATTAATGCCAAGGCTACAGGGATCACAATTCCAAGAACGATAAAAATAATGTTGTAGCCGATCGTGTTACGGATAATGATCCAGGCATCGTTGGACTTGAATAGGAACTCAAAGTTCTTGAGACCTGCCCATGGGCTCTTGAATACATTGCTCAGAAAACCGCCGGTGATTTTGAAGTTCTTGAAGGCAATGATGATACCGAACATCGGCAGGAAGCTGAACAAGATGTACCAGATTGTGGTTGGCAAAGCCAACAAGGTCAGCTCCGTGTCTTGCTTGCGCCAACGCGTCCGTAAGCGCTTTCCATTTAGCTTCGAGTCCATACGCGGTCACCTCTTTCCACTTCAGCTTGTTTTGTTCTGGATACCCTCATTTTATTGGAAAGACAGCGCTTTCATCTAGACAACAAACTTGAGACTATAGTCAAAAAACGTTAGGTTTACACACCAAAAAGGCCCGCTCAATGAGCGGGCTTTATCGATAACGCCATATTTTATTGATTGCGAATCAGGTAATCGAAGGCACCTAATGCTGCCGTCGCGCCAGATCCCATGGAAATGATGATCTGCTTGTAAGCCGTATTCGTGCAGTCGCCGGCGGCAAATACGCCAGGAATGGTTGTAGCTCCGCGGTTGTCGACGATGATCTCGCCCATCCGGGTGCGTTCCAGTGTGCCTTCCAGCCATTCGGTGTTCGGTACGAGACCGATTTGAACGAATACGCCTTCCAGCTCCAGATGCTTCTCTTCGCCGCTTTCCCGGTCGATGTAAGTCAGTCCGTTCACCTTGCTGTCGCCTGTGACTTCCTTCACTTGCGCGTTCTTGATCACAGTCGCATTTGGCAAGCTGTTCAGACGATCTTGCAGAACCGAGTCTGCTTTCAGCTCAGACATGTATTCAAGCACGGTTACATGCGAGGCGATGCCCGCCAGGTCGATGGCTGCTTCTACGCCGGAGTTCCCTCCGCCAACAACAGCCACGCGTTTGCCTGCGAACAGCGGACCATCACAGTGCGGGCAATAAGCCACGCCTTTGTTCTTGAATTCCGCTTCGCCCGGTACATTCATGTTGCGCCAACGGGCCCCTGTGGAGATGATCACGGTCTTGCTCTTCAGCACAGCACCGTTCTCCAATTCCACTTCAACCAAGTCGTTCTTGCGAAGACTCTTCGCCCGTTGCGACGTCATGATGTCGATGTCATATTCCTTCGCATGTTCTTCCAAGCTTGCTGCGAGCTTCGGACCTTCGGTATATTTCGTACCGATCAAGTTCTCGATTCCCAAGGTGTCGTTGACTTGGCCGCCGAAGCGTTCTGCCACGATCCCGGTACGAATGCCTTTGCGTGCAGCATAAATCGCTGCGCTGGAGCCCGCAGGTCCGCCCCCGATCACAAGCACGTCAAAAGGTTCTTTACCTTCAAACGCAGATGTGTCCGAAGCGCCCAATTTCGCCAAAATATCCTCAACGGACATCCGGCCATTGCCAAACAACTCGCCGTTCAAGAATACCGTAGGCACTGCCATAATCTCTTTGCTCTCAACTTCATCTTTATAAGCCGCGCCGTCGATCATGGTATGGGAAATACCAGGATTGAGCACGCTCATCAGGTTCAACGCCTGAACGACGTCCGGGCAGTTGTGGCAGGACAAGCTCACATATGTTTCAAAGCGGTATTCACCTTTAATCGCTTTGATTTGATCAATGATATTTTGCTCCACCTTAGGTGGTCTTCCGCTGACTTGCAACAAAGCCAGTACCAGGGAAGTAAACTCATGGCCCAGAGGAACACCGGCAAAGGTGATGCCGGTGTCTTCCCCCACGCGATTTACGCTAAAGCTTGGGGTTCTGGGTAAACTCGTTTGCTCGACGGTAATTTTATCCGACATGGTGGACAACTCATTCACGAGGTCCAGCATCTCGTTCGAAACCGCATCGGTTCCGGCACTGACTTTCAGCAGAACATTCCCTTCCAGAAGCTGAAGATATTGCTCTAATTGTTGTTTAATGTCTGCATCCAGTTTCATAGTCGGTCTCCTTAGATTTTGCCTACCAAGTCAAGGCTTGGTTTCAAAGTAGCGGCGCCCTCTTTCCATTTCGCAGGGCACACTTCACCTGGATGGTTGTGAACGTATTGAGCAGCTTTGATCTTGTCGATCAGCGTGCTTGCGTCACGTCCGATACCACCAGCGGTAATTTCAATCGCTTGGATCACGCCGTTCGGGTCGATAATAAAGGTAGCGCGGTCAGCTACGCCTTCTTCTTCGATCAATACATCGAAGTTACGGGAAATTGTGTGAGTTGGGTCACCAATCATAATGTAAGTAACCTTGCCGATCGCTTCGGAGCTGTCATGCCATGCTTTGTGCACGAAATGGGAGTCCGTGGAAACGGAATATACTTCAACGCCAAGCTCCTTCAGAGTAGCGTAGTGATCTTGCAAGTCTTCCAGCTCAGTTGGGCATACGAAAGTGAAGTCCGCTGGATAGAAGCAAACAACGCTCCATTTTCCCTTGAAATCTTCGTTGGAAACCTCGATGAATTTCCCGTTGTGATAGGCTTGCGCTTTAAAAGGCAATACTTCTTTTCCAATCAACGACATGATTTGAACTCTCCTTTTATCTTTATTGTTTTCTTCTGGTTATTTATATTAATTATTATATGCTAATGATTCTCACTGTCAATTCAGTTCATCAAGTCTTCATAATTAATATACCCGGAATAGCCGAATCTAACCCCAGGCCGACAGGCGCGTTCGCTCCCCTAGCGCCAATCGTTTTGATCGTACACTACTGATTTCCACCCAAAGGCCGGGAAATCCTTTCTTTCCGGTTATAGAATTATTTAATGAGATCTTGGTTTGATCTTTGAGCAGCCTAAAGCTATCAAAATATGAAAACCAAGCTTGAGGGGACGGGGAATGGAACCCATCTTCTCTCTAAAATACTCCCACGCCGGGCGATTCCCCCGTCTTGAGTTGCACTCGCCGCAGGAGGCAATAAGGTTGCGCGGCAGGTCCGAACCGCCCTTGCTGGAGGGGATCAGATGATCCACCGTTGTTGCAGGCTGTCCGCACCATAGGCATGTGTAACGGTCTCTTTTTAAGGCGATCTTCCGATATTTCCGGAACAGAAAAGGGTTGTATAACAACTGAATGGTCTGCTCATTAATCCAAACGGCACGCGATCGATTCACCTCCCGCCAAGCTCGGTCCAGGGTACAAGGGGTTAATTCCCGACCATCTGTATTCAGTACCGTAATCATCACCAGCTCCTCCTTAACGATAGGGTCTCTCCGACAGGGCCAGACATTCCCTCATCCCCTTGGAACTTCGTTCCATATAGAAAAAAAGCACCCCTAAGGGTGCTAACTACAAAGCGATTATTCCATTAATCATCATCCGGCAAGCTCTCGACTGCCGTAAAGAAAACATCAAGCAGCTCCATCCCAAAATTCGTTCTGACGTATTCAGAGATCCGATCGAGCTCTTCCCGGCTGTCGTACTCCAGGCAGGGACGCCCTTCGCTCCACAACACCCGGCATGTAAATAAACTCCGAACCTTCTCAATGACCACGTCTTGATCTACGGGTCCCCGATGAACAGCCATACTACTTGCCCCTTTTTACCAATGTGATTCCTGCGGCCTGTGCCGCTTCATTATTATCTAAAATTTTAACGACTGTCATCTATGACAATCCTCACATGGGCGAATATCGGCTTAGGAGGTACTTTGAAGCACCGTCTCTTGCTCCACCAGCTCTACCTGATCTTCCCCCTCGAAATTCTCATCCTGCTGGTAGTATTCTCGAAGCTCATCCTGGGCAGTTTCCTCCGCTAACGGCACGCAGTGACGATAGGCGGCACGGCTGATGACATGGGCGGCCACCGGAGCCGTCAGAAAGACGAAGAAGATCCCCAAGATCAGGCGAATACTGAAATAGCCTTCGGCGATGATAAAATACAGCAAAGTGCCAACCATAGCGCACAGCACACCCAATGTAGAACTTTTCGATGCAGCATGAGACCTTGTGTACACATCCGGTAAACGCAAATTGCCAATCGCGCTAATCAAGCTGAAGACAGCCCCCGCGAGGATCAGAATCGCCCCTACAACTTCACCGCTTCCGCTCAATGACCGCACCCCTTTCCATAAACCGGGCAAACGCCACCGTTCCGATGAAGGATAAAATCCCAATCAGCAAGATAAGATCAAAGAACGCATGCGTATGCAGCAATACCGAGAATACCGCGATACTCGCAATTAAATTGATGCTGATGGAATCCAGCGCCATGATCCGATCCACACTGGACGGACCTTTGACGACGCGGTACAAGTTAGCTAAGATCGCCGCCAGTAACAGACATAACGCGATGATCAAGATCGTCTGAAAAATCATTTCCGGGTCACATCCTTTATCGCTTTCTCGAACACGGATTTGGACTTCAGTACCGACTCTTTGGACTCTGGCATATTCAGTCCGTGAATGTATAGTGTCTTCGCATCCGGGGTAATCTCCATCACAACGGAGCCCGGTGTCAGACAGATCAACAAGGACAACAGGGTCACTTCCAAATCCCCTTCCAAATCCGTCTCCACCTTAAAGATCCCCGGCTTCACATCGACTTTGGGACGGAGCACGTGCTTCATCACCATCATCGACGAGATCACCAGTTCATAAATGAAGATCACAAATAGCTTGCCTACCGCTGCCAATGTAAAGAGGTAGAACGGCTTATTAAAGAAGCGGCGGATGCAAAATAGGATAAACACCCCGGCGATGTAACCGCCAATAAAGTTGATAATGCTCGTTTCATCCTGCAGAAACATCCACAGATAAGCAATAAAGATGTTAAGCAGCACCTGAATGGGCATGGCTGTCCCCCCTTTAATCCATCACAGCATGGATATATCGATTTGGATCAAGCAATTCCTGTGCCGCTTGGGTCACATAACCCGCCACCCCTTCAGCACCAATCCCTAAAGCCAGGCTAGCAGCGGTCAACAGCGCGATCGGAAGGATAAGCCCCTTGGTCGTACCCTTCTCATCATCGACGCACAGAATGGTCTCCCCCCAGAAGACGCTCATGAACAATTTGATCATGGAATATAGAATCAACATACTGGCGGCCAGACCGATGCCCCCTAGCCAATAATCCCCAGAATCGAAGGTTCCTTGAATCGTAAACACTTTGCCGAGGAAGCCGCTGAGCGGGGGAATGCCCACCATCGATAATGCGGCGATCAGGAACATCCAACCTAATTGTGGGTGAAGTCGAATCAGACCACTGATGTTTTGTAACCTGCTGGTCCCCGTCAGATAGACCACCGTCCCGCCGATGAGAAAGATCAAGGCCTTGATCAGAATATCGTGCATCAAATAGTAGATAGACCCCATCATGCCTTCCTCTGTCATCGAGACCAGGCCAAGCAGGATAAACCCAACGCTGATAATCACATTGTAGGTGAGGATTTGCTTCAAATCCCCGAAGCCTACTGCCCCAAGCCCTCCAAGAATCATCGTTACCGCCGCCAAGATTCCTATGGTCAAATGAGTGATCTGCGGCTCATGATAGAAGATGAGCGTAAACATCCGAAAGATGGCATAAATCCCCACCTTGGTGAGTAGCGCCGCAAAGATGGCCGCAATGGCGGTAGGCGGTACGCTATAGGAGCCTGGCAACCAGAAGAAGAGCAACAACCCAGCCTTTAAGGCGAACACGATCAGGAACAGCAAGGCTACGGTGGTAATCAACCCGTCCTGACCAGCCTCAGCGATCCGAATCGACAAGTGGGCGAGGTTTAACGTGCCTGTCATCGAATATAAGTAGGCAACCCCCATTAGGAAGAACGCCGAAGCGATAATGTTCGTGAAAATGTATTTTAGCGCTTCACGAAACTGCCGCCGCGCTCCCCCCATCGTGATCAACACATACGACGCGACCAGAAATACTTCGAAGAAGACATATAAATTAAATAAGTCCCCTGTCAGAAAAGACCCGTTCACGCCGACGATCAAGAACAAAAACAACGGATAAAAATAGAGCTTCTCCTGTTTCCGCCCGATCGACGGGAAGGCATACAGCAAACACCCGATCGAAACCGCCGAGGTGGCAAGCAGCAGTAACGCGCTAAACATATCGCCAACGAAGCTAATGCCGTAAGGGGCTTCCCAACCGCCGAGCTGCAGCGTCTGAATCCCACCCGTCTGGATCTGGTGAATGAGCAGGATGGATACCGCACACGTCGCCAACAGAACAAGCAAGCTAAGGAACCGCTGAAGCCGGAGGTTTTTTTGAAAAACAATGAGAAGCATCCCCATGATCAGGGGAATAATCACCGGACCAATCAACCAGTTATTCATGCTCATGTCCCCTTAATCGCTCCATGTCATCTGTCCCGAAATGTTGATAGGCCCGATAACATAAAACTAAAACTAGTGCCGTCACGGCAAAGTTAATGACGATGGCCGTCAAGATCAAAGCTTGAGGCATCGCATCTGTAAAACCGGCTTCCTTCTCGCCCAACAGGGGGGCGCTCCCCCGCTTCAGCCCGCCGGAGGTAAGCAGCAATAAATTCACCGCATGGCTCACAATCGACGTTCCCAACACAATGCGAAGCAATTGTTTGGATAAGATCAAATAGGTGCCGATCGATACGAGTATCCCGACGAGTATGACGATGAGTGTCTCCATATTTATCGATCCTCACTTATGCTTAGAATGATATTTACCGCCGTCCCTATGACCGCGAGGGCAACCCCCGTATCAAAAATCAGCGCGGAGGCCAGCTCAGTATCCCCGAATATCGGCAATTCGACGTGGCCGAAGGTTTGAGTTAGAAACGGCTCGCCGAAGATCACCCCGGCCATGCCGGTGAACACGGCGATCAGCACCCCAATCGCCGCGAGCTTCTTAAAATCCATGCGGATGTTCTCTCTCACCTTCTCGATCCCATAGGACAAGTACAGGAGAACAATGGCCGATGCCGTGCTCAGCCCGCCGATAAATCCGCCGCCCGGATGATGATGGCCGTTCATGAACAGGTAAATCGAAAAGGTTAAGATAATGACGGCCGCCACGCGGGTGACGCTTTTTAAAATCACATCATTCGGTTTCATTGGGTTCCCTCCTTTTGGAACGCTGATGAACCAAGAGATAGACGCCCAGCCCGGCGATCGTCAGCACGGATATCTCCAGCATGGTGTCAAAGCCGCGGAAATCCACGAGGATGGCGTTGACGATATTTTTGGCCCCGGCCAGCTCATAGGCATTTTCGAAAAACGAGGTGATTGGCTCGAACAGCTTATGTCCGTTCGCAGCTAAAGCCAAGAGACTTACCGTTAATCCCATCGCCATGGAAATGATCAGATTCGTCAGCTTAAACGATAGTCGTTCGATGCTCTTCTTCAGCTTCGGTAAATGGTAGAAGCACAGCAAGAACAGAACCGTGGTCACCGTCTCCACCACCATTTGCGTTAATGCCAAATCAGGAGCCCTGAAGATGACGAAGAACATCGAAATCATATACCCTATCGCCCCCAAAGCTACAATTGCGACGATACGATTCGAGGCGAACAAGACGGTGAAGGCCGCGATGATCATTGCCACCACCAGTCCGGCTTCGAAGATCCCGATAGGAGCATCCTTGGAGAAATCAAGACTCAAGCCATAGAATCCTAATAGGGAAGCCATTAGCAATATCACAAAAAATGAAAAGATATAAATGAGATAATGTCTCAGCGAACCCGTCATATATCCATCGGTCAGCGATCGCGAGAACTTCTCGGATCCTTCCAGCCCCTGATTAAACCAGTGATTTAGCGTCAGCTTCTGCGGGAAGCTTCGAAGGGCCGGAATCCATCGTTTCGTTGTCCGAAAGAGGAATACCCCCAAGAGGATGACGCCCACGGTCATCAGCAATTCAAGGTTTAGGCCATGCCACGCACTGATTTTGAGATCATAGGCCGTCACAGACATCATCGGCAATACCGCGTTCAAAGCGGGCGTTAAAATATATTTTCCGAGAACATTCGGGAAGAAGAAAATCACAATCACGAGCACACCCAAAACGATCGGTGAGATCAGCATTCCCAAAGGGGCTTCATGCACTTCTTTCATCAATCGTTCCGGACGGAAGCTGCCGCCGAAGGTTTTGAAGATAAAAATCATACAATACACAAAGGTGAATATGCTGGCTACCCAAGCCACGATCGGGAACAATAAGCCGATATGGCTAAGCCCAAAGATTCCCGCCTCAGCAACTTCATTGACCGCTGCAAAGAACATTTCCTTACTCAAAAAGCCGTTAAATGGCGGTAACCCAGCCATCGATAGACCGCCAACCAAGGCGATCGTAAACGTCACCGGCATCACCTGCAGCAAGCCGCCCAAATAGCGAATATCCCGCCGACCGGTCTCATGGTCAATAATGCCCACGACCATAAACAAGCTGCCTTTAAACGTGGAGTGGTTAAACAAATGAAATAGGGCGGCAAAGGTGGCTACCGTAAAGACCGTTCCGCTCTCCCCAGGCCCAAAATAAACTGCCAGCGAGCCGATCCCTAGCAAACACATGATCAATCCTAATTGACTGATCGTAGAATAAGCTAAGAGCGCTTTAAGATCGGTCTGTCTGAGCGCACTTAAGGAACCGTAAAGCAGCGTAATCAGCCCCACACCAGCGACCAGCCAGAACCAGACCGAGCTGCCGCCAAAGATCGGTGTCATTCGCGCCACCAAGTAAATGCCTGCCTTCACCATCGTTGCGGAATGGAGATAGCTGCTGACCGGAGTGGGTGCTTCCATCGCATCCGGCAGCCATATGCTAAAGGGGAACTGTGCCGATTTCGTAAATGCCCCCAATAACACGCACAGCATTGCCGGAATAAACAAAACATGATTTTGAATCAAATCCACGTTCGCAATCAATTCTCGAATGCTGTAGGTATCCGCCATCATAATCAACATAATGAATCCCGCTAACATGGCGATTCCGCCAAACACGGTTATCAACATCGCCTTCAACGCGCCTTGTCGGGAGCTTCGCCGCTCAAACCAATACGAGATCAATAAGAACGAGGACACGCTGGTCAACTCCCAGAAGCCGTAGAAGACCAGAAGGTGATCCGAGAATACGACGCCTAGCATGGCCCCCATGAACATCAGCAAATAGATGTAGAAGTTATGGAGCGCCTCCCGCTCCTTGGACATATAGAAGACCGAATAGAGAATAACCAGAGCCCCTACACCCGAAATCAGAAGCCCAAATAAGAGACCTAGTCCATCCACATAAGAAGTCAACTGGATATCTAACGTCGGAATCCACGGCAACGTATAGACATAGGTTTTCCCGCCTGCAACATCGGGTATATATTGTAATAAATAGACGAAGATGGATAGGGGGATAATGAGCACAAACCATCCTGTATGGACTTGACGATTCAAGTATTTATACAGAAAGGGTACGAGTATAGCACTTAACAACGGAAGAAAAATGAAGGTATAGAATGTAACCAAGCGCAATCCTCCTTACCTGAGAATCAATCTGACGATTATACGATTTGACGGGGGATGAAACATCCATTATAGTCGTACGTAGTTTATTGCAACGCTCTATTATTATCCTTTGAGGTGAATAATACAAAATGGATCATCCATGTAATGAAAGTGTTCTGGTTTGCGTTTATTATGGGCCGAACGGAGAACGACTAATCAAACGTGGTTGCAAAATTGCTAACCTGATGAAGGCCCCGCTATATATACTGACGGTAGATCCCAAACCTTTCGACGAATTGGATGCAGATAAGGTATTTCATATCGAACAGTGGAAAGAGTATGCCAATTCCCACCCAACAGCACAGTTTATTATGAAAGACAATGAAAGCCGCCCTGTTTATAAGGTCATTGCCGAAGTGGCTCGAGAGAAGAACATTACTCAAATCATCCTTGGACAGACGGCCCAGAGCCGTTGGGAACAAATGACGAAAGGGTCCATTATCAATGCCTTGATCCGGGAGATCCCCTTTGTGGACCTGCATCTGATTTCCGTTGCCCGTTATATTCCCGACGAGGAAGGGATTTATGAAAAGGGAGTTCGTGCTTACTTGATCAAAGACGGCGATCATTTTACCTTAAGCTTTAACCACCTCAAGGATGCCGAATATGAAGGGATCTTCTTCAAGGAAGCCAATACGGATTTCGATAATGGCATCTTCCGCTTTATGAAGGACGCTGAAACGCTTCAGGTCCTGGTCAAAGACGGAATCGTCAACGAACTCAAAAATGTGGACATTCAAACCGCGATGAATCGGGTCGCCGTAGAAGAACAGTAGGAAAAAGGGAATATTAACGAATGAGGGATAACAGACTCTCCGCATGCTTTATGTGGAGAGTTTTTTTGTGATTTGTCATGGCCAAACGGGAATGTTACAAATTAACGTCCACTTTGATCGGCAACCTTTCATTTTTATCAATCCCTAGATACTTTAGGGTTTCAGCGGTAGAGTGATGATGCAAGATCGACTTAATGATCGAGATGGCCACCCCTTTATAGTAGGCATGATAACCAAAGGTCTTGCGCAAAGTATGCGTTCCGATCTTCTCCGAAATGCCCACCTCTCTGGCCGAACGATTAATAATGCGATAAGCCTGCTGGCGGGTAATCGGCCGGCAATCCTTCTTGGACTTGAATAAGTAGTCCCCTGGCTGCCAATCGATCATGCTCAAATACTCCCTCAAAATTTCCCCGATATTGCAGTTGAGATAATGCGCCTGATCTTCCCCTGTTCGTTCATTCTTCACGTAAAGGAACTGCTTCGGCTTCTCCCCGTCCCACACATCCTCGACTGTCAGATTTAGCAAATCGATCAAACTGATACCTGTATTAATCCCCAGCACGAACAGTAATAAGTCTCGAACCGAATGTTTACGCAACTCCTCCTTCATCGCCTGAATGGTTTCAAGGTCTCGAATCGGATTAACAAACTCCACAGAGAATCCCTCCGCATAATGTTACATAATTTAATACTAACATATATTAAGTAACACCTCAATGAATGAGTGACTCAGATTCACCACGCTGCCTATCCCTTTAAAACAGGTTTAGACAAAAATGAAAGAGGCCCCTCCATGTTTCAGAAATGGCCTCAAAAAAGACAACGAACCGTTATTCATATTTCAATAGTTGTCCAAAAGTTGTCCTTTTATAATAGATAAAAACAAAATCACGAAGGTGAAAAGGATGACAAACATTTTTTATGTCGAGTACGATGCAACACATAACAGCCAGTTTGTCTTTGACATTCCGAATGGACATGATTGTTGGTTATTAGTCATCACGCAAACTCCCGCATTATTTTGGGTAGAGGGAAGCTTGAAGGAATATCCGCCCCACTGTGCAGTGCTTTATAAGCCGCATCAAAAAATATATTACCGGGCTTGTGCTGAACAATATATCAATGACTGGATCCGCTTTGAAACCGATGAACCTTACGTGATTGAATCCTCTTTGCCCTTTGGAATTCCCTTTCCATTAGATGACCCTGAATACTGTCACAAGCTGTTCCAGCTGCTGGTCATCGAGAACTCATTCAACAAAGACTACAGGAGATCGTCCATTGATCATCTGCTCCGAACGCTGTTTAATAAATTGCTGGAGTCTTACTTCCGCGAAGACATTGCTCCTCAGCACTATAACCTGATCAAGCTGCGGGCAGCCATTCATAATAACCCTGCCCACCCCTGGACCGTGTCAGAAATGGCTGAAATTTTGAGCATCAGCCCAGGGTATCTTCAAGTCATCTACAAGAAGACCTTCGGACTTTCTTGTATGGATGATGTGATTCAATGCCGCATTCGCTTAGCTAAAGAATACCTCATACATAGTCACTACACAGTTGCAGAGATTGCGGAACGGTGCGGATATCGAAATGTAGAGCACTTCTGCAGACAATTCAAGCAAATGACCGGTACCTCGCCAAGGAAATATCCCAAGCTCAATACCGGTCCAAATATAAATAGAGATGATGATAAGACCAAATCATTGGAAATTAACCTTTGATGCCGGTCATGGTGATCCCCTGAACAAAATACTTTTGCCCGATAAAGAATAAAATGAGTACGGGAATGACCGTAATTAAGGATACCGCCATCAGCATCTGAATCTGTGAGGAACCGAAGGAATTCTGGAAAAATTGCAAACCGATTGCCAGTGTAAAGTTATGATCACTGTTTAAATAGATCAGTGGAGACATGTAGTCATTCCAATGGAAGGTCACCGACATGAGACCCACCGTAATCAAAGCTGGTTTGATAGCAGGCAGCAATATTTTGTAATAGATCTGAAAAGCATTAGCGCCGTCAATATATGCGGCTTCATCTAGGTCTTTCGGAATCGTCTTGAAGAATTGCCGCAGCAGAAAGATATTAAACGCACCTCCACCAAAAAAGGAGGGAATAATCAAAGGCATTAACGTGTCCAACCAGCCCAGCTTGGTAAACAAGAGGTAGGTCGGAACCAGAGTCACCTGACTGGGGAGCATCATCGTCGCAAGCACGACAGTAAACAGTACACCGTTAAACCGGGATTTAAATCGTGCAAAGCCATAAGCGACCAAAGAAGCCGAAATAACGGTTCCTAGCGTGGCAAGCACCGTTACGGTTAGGGTGTTCAATGTATACCGGGTGAAATCCGCATACTGCCAACCTTCAACGAAGTTATTCCATGTGAACGTCTTCGGAATGATTTTGGGAGGCAGGGTATAAGCTTCTGAAGGAATTTTAAGAGCAGTGGAAATCATCCATATAAATGGGAAGATAAAAATAACAGCTACGACCGTTAACACCAAATAACTTAACACGGTGGTAATCCGGTCGGTGGTTTTTTTACTTCTATAATAAGCCTCCATGGCTGCACCTCTCATATTAGTTATCGTAATATACCCAGTGTCTGGAGGTCCGGTTTACGATTTGAGTAATAATCATGATGACGATAAACAATAACCAGGCCAAGGTCGAAGCGTAACCCATCTCGTAATATTTAAAGCCGCTGTTGTAAATATGCATCATATACGTATAGGTTGCATAGCTGGGACCGCCTTCGGTTAAAATGTAGGGCTGCATAAAAATTTGGAAGCCGCCGATGATCCCCATGACCAGGTTGAAATAAAGCGTTGGCGTTACCAACGGCAAAGTAATCCGGGTGATTTTCACGAAACTGTTGGCCCCATCTATTTCAGCACTTTCATACAGGGCTTCCGGTATATCCTGCAGTCCTGCGAGAGTAATGATAATGGAATTGCCAATCGTCCAAATCCCCATAATGATAATCGCCGGCATCGCCCATCTGGTATCACTCAACCAACTAGGCCCATTGATGCCGAACAGAGATAGAAAATAATTCACAAGTCCAAATTGGGAGTTGAAAATCCATCCCCAGAGCAACGTCACCGCAACACCAGAGGTGATATAGGGAATGTAGAAGCTGGTTCGAAAGAAGCCCACTCCCTTGAGCTTTTGATTGAGCAACAGGGCAATCCCAAAAGATGCGAACAAGCTAAGCGGAACCGAAACGAGCACAAAGTAAAGCGTATTAACCAATGAACGGTAAAACAGTGTGTCCTCCTTGAAGGCCCTGACTAGATTGGCCAAGCCGATGAATCGGCCGGATCCGGCCATATCCATATTGGTGAACACTAAGATAATAGAGAAAACCATGGGATATAGGGTAAAGATCAAAAAACCCAAAAGCCATGGCGAAGTGAAGAGAAAGAAGTGCTTCTCCTCTCTTTTGGGGATTCTAATTTTTTGCACCTTCATTCTTTCGCCTCCGTGACTGCCTTCGCTTGAGATTATAGGAAGGGAGGATTCACGAATCCTCCCTTTCATCAACAGTTCATTCTTCTTTTGCTATGAATTATTTACTTTGATGGATCGAGTCAAAAGCGGCCTGGATTTGTGAAGCAAAGGCTCCTGCTGCTTCCTCTGCAGATTTGCCCTGAACCGTAATCTCCTGCCAGACCTGCTCATACAGATCGCCAGCTTTAGCGATGGATCCGCCCCAAGGGAACGTTATCGCATCCTGCAACCCCGTCACAAAATCCAACATGGAGATATCCGTTCCTTCAATCTTCAAGTTAGCGAATGTAGTATCGGCCGACTCCTTAAGTGCCGGAAGATTCACCTTACTGTACAGATCGCCTACCTCTTTATTGAGGGAAACCGTTTTAATATAAGCCCATGCAGCTTCTTTATTCTTGGAGTCTTTGTTCATCGCAAATCCCGTTTGGAATTTAATGTTAACCGTTTTTCCGGACGGATCCTTTGGCGGCATGACGATTCCCCATTCGAAGTTGGACCCGATATTTTTAGCAATCGTCGAGGCTTCAAAGAGACCAAGTGGATACATCGCTGCTTTCCCCGCCGCGAACATCTGATCCATCGGCATACTCTTGGCGGCAGCATCATCCGGCATCGCTTTAGCTTTCACGAGGTCGCCAAACAATTGGTATCCCTTCAGTGTATTTTCATCATCCAGTGTCTGCTTGGTCCAATCTTCATTATACGGCGCTCCACCGTAGACAAATGGGGCAAAGCTTTGCAAGATCCAGTGAGATACAATCCCATAAATTCGATTGGCTCCTTCACCTGAAGAAACCTGTTTTGCGATATTCGCAAAGTCATCCCAAGTCCAGTCGTTTGTCGGGTACGGAACACCTGCTTTGTCAAAAATTTCTTTATTATAGGCAATCATAAAGTCCGAAGCAGTTGCCGGCATGCCTTCGCGTTTTCCATCCGGATCCACATATCCTCCGTCAACGCCTTCTGTAAACAGGGCCTCAAGATCTAGCTGATCCCTTTCAATGTATGGGTTCAGATCTTCAAACCACTTGGTCCGCAGCCCCTTCCAGTCTGGAGACATCATGATCACATCACCGGCATTTCCTGCGGCCAGGGCTGCATCCAGCTTCACATCAACATTGTCCGCCGGAAGCCATACTTCATTCACCTTCACTTTAGGATATAGCTTCTTGAAGACCTTCGTAGCATCTTTTCGAGATTGAAGCTCCTCTCCGCCGCCCCATCCGAATACTGTAATTTCTCCGGAAATTTCTTGCTCTGAATTAGCACCATTCCCTGCAGCAGAGTCATTTCCTGTAGCCGTGTCACTTCCTGCAGCAGTGTTCCCCGCCTGATTACTGTTGCCGCCTCCGCAGGCGGTGAGTCCAGTCATGAAGACGACGATGAATAAAATGAGCAAATATTTTTTCATATGCAGATCCCCCTTTGCCGGATTCACGGATATGTGTTTCAAACGACAAATGAACATTAAGCCCTAAGTGGATTCCCTTGCATGATAATTGATCTATTCTTATTCCAGTACATTTAGCCTACGCCCCCGACCCAGCAGACACCTCCCATTTCATTAACTTGGTTATCCTTTTGCACTGATAGCGCTTCCAATGCTATTTAAAAAATAAAGCTTTTGCCTATTCGAAAACAATGATCTATCCTTATTGATTTTTGATATATAATCATATTTAAAATTTTACATTAATAGCAGCATTTCGGTTTTTTATAAAAAAGACGCCTCCGTTTCAGCAATATCTGCTGATCGAAGACGTCTATTCGAAGCAACTCAATTATCAAAATCTAGTTTAGCAAGCTGTTGCCAGCTAACTCCATTAACTCACGGATTGTCACAAACCGATACCCCTGGTCAGCCAATTCCGCAACAAGCACCCGAACGGCCTCAACTGTCTGAGTACGATCGCCATACCCGTCATGGAACAGGAAGATGCTGCCGTTATCAACAGTCGCCCTCGTCTGCTCCAAGATGTACTCTACGCCGGGTTGGGGCTGTTCCCAGTCCTTGGCCTCGCCATTGACGCAACCAATCACATCGTATCCGAACTCAGCTGCAAGCGAGAACACATCCTCATTCACGGCAAAATACGGTGGTCTGAAACTCGAGGGATGACGCCCGGTCACACGTCGAATCCGCTCGCTCGCCTGTTTGATTTCCCCGCGCGCTTCCCCTTGAGTCAACAGCGTTAAATCAGGATGCGAATACGTGTGGTTCCCAATCTCATGCCCAGCGGCATGAACTTCCTTGGCGAGTTCTTCAAACGCATCCATCTCTTGACCAATCATGAAAAATGTCGCCTTCCCATTCACCTTCCGGAAAATATCCAGCACTTGTCTCGTAAATACGGGATGGGGCCCATCGTCGAACGTAAAGGCGACGACCTTCTCTCGGGTGGGGACCCGATGCACCAACGAACCATTGGACATGATGGTATTCCTCCAATTATCCGCGTTTTAACTCGCTTAATGCCTTCTAACCTCTCTCATTTCTCTCTAGGAAAACGACAACACCACCACCGACATCGGCGGCAATTTGACCGACAAGCTGCCCTCATTTACATCAGTAAACCCGTCAAAATCTTGCGGCTTCACCGTCTCTGGCTGATCAAAGGTATTGTGGGCATTCATATCCGTGTGGGTTAGGATGCGGCCCGCGACCTTCTTGGCCTCTCCCAATCCGCGCAACCGCAGCGTGACATCTGCCTGCTGATGCGGGTGAACGTTGCACAGACTGATATCGATGGTGCCGTCTGCCCGTTTAGAGGCCGAACCGCTAACTTGAGGGATGGTATCCTCACCCATACGGTACTCATCTGTCTCAAGGTGAAGCGCGAGGGCTTCCGCATCCTGATGGACCTTGAACATTTCAAAGACATGGTAGGTCGGAGTCAGTAACATCTTCTCGCCTTCGGTTAAGATCATCGCCTGCAGGACGTTTACGGTCTGGGCAATGTTCGCCATATGGACGCGATCGCAGTGACGATGGAAGATGTGAAAATGCAAGCCGGCGACGAGCGCATCCCGCATGGAGTTTTGCTGGTACAGGAAGCCGGGATTCGTGCCTGGCTCAACCTGGAACCAATTCCCCCATTCATCAATAATCAGCCCAATTCGTTTCTGCGGATCATATTGGTCCATAATCGCCGAATGGCGCTTGATTAACTCGTCCATATGAAGCGCCAGCTTCATCGTCTCAAACCATTCGGCCTCATCGAAGCCCAGCGCAGGGCGTTTGACCTCAAATCCACCCGGCACGGTATAGTTGTGCAAGCTGAGTCCATCCATCATCGGACCAGCTAGACGCATTAGCGTTTCCGTCCAATGGTAGTCATCGACATTGGCGCCCCCGGCTATTTTATAGATCCGGTTCTTCCCATAATTTCGGACATACGTTTGATACCGGCGATATTCGTCAGCGTAATACTCCGCCCGCATATTGCCGCCGCAGCCCCAGTTCTCGTTGCCGACGCCAAAGTACTTCAATTTCCACGGCTTCTCCCGCCCGTTTTCTCGGCGCCAGTTGGCCATTGGCGATTCACCATCGAAGGTCATATACTCGACCCACTCTTGCATCTCTTGCACGGTGCCGCTCCCGACATTGCCGCAAATATAAGGCTCTGCACCAAGCAGTTCACACAAATCAAAAAATTCATGCGTTCCGAAGTGGTTATTCTCCACCACGCCGCCCCAGTGGGTGTTCACCATCCGCTTGCGTTGCTCTCGCGGGCCGACGCCGTCCTTCCAGTGGTACTCATCGGCAAAGCAGCCGCCCGGCCAGCGAAGCACCGGGATGTTCAAACCACGTAATGCCTCCACCACATCGTTCCGGATGCCTCGGGTATTCGGAATCGGCGAATCCTCACCAACCCAGATCCCTTCATATATACAACGGCCGAGATGCTCAGCGAAATGTCCGTAGATATGGCGGCTGATCGTTCCAACGGCCTGGTCAGCACTTACCGTCATCGTTGCCTTCATCGCAAGTTTCTCCCTTCACGCCTGTAATTGTCCTTATCCTTTCACTGCACCTGCAATCATGCTCTGTTGTACTTGCTTGTTTAAGAGCAAATAAATGATCACCGTTGGGATGGTTGTGATCATAAGCCCGGCCCCAATAATGCCCCACTGCGTAATGTAGGTTCCGACCATCGACATCATTCCCACCGTCAATGTTTGATAATGCGTGTCATTAATGAATGTCACCGCAAACATCAGTTCATTCCAGCAGGAAAGGAAGGTAAAGATCGATACGGTGGCAATCGCCGGACGAATCAACGGAAGAATAATGGAGAAGTACGTTCTGTAGACACCGCATCCGTCCATCACCGCAGATTCTTCGAGTTCGCGAGGGACGCCTTTGAAGAAGCTTCCCAGAATGAACACCGCCATGGGAATCCCGAACGCCACATACGGGATAATCAGCGACCAGTAAGTATTCAGCAAGTGCAAGCTCTTCAACACCATGAACAGCGGCAGCAATGCCGCATGAATGGGAACCATCATCCCAAGCAGAATCAAGGTCATCGTTGCGTTGCTAAGCTTCCAATTCATTCTCGTGATGGCGTAAGCGGCCATCGAGGAGAGAATCAGCACCAGGATGATGGAGGCCGCAGTGACCAACACGCTGTTGCCGAAATAATTCATCACATTACCGTCAGATAACGCTTTGGTATAGTTACTCCATAGAAGCTTCTTCGGGAAACCCGCGACATCGCCGCTGAAGATTTCACTATTGTCTTTCAACGAGAAGAACGCCAGCCAAATAAGGGGATAGACCTGAACGAACGCTACGATGATGAGAAAAAATTGCAACAGGAATTTTCCCAAGAAGACTCGCTTGGGCAACCTTACTTCTGCAGTATTCAATATGCTCCCCCCTATTCGGTCTTGAAGAATTTATTAATCAGGATTGTAAACACCAAGCATTCTAGAATAATAAAGACAGATACCGCACTGCCATACCCATATCTGTACGTATTAAAAATAGTCGTGTACATCAACGTGCTTGGTACCTCAGTAGCAAACAGCGGCCCGCCGCCCGTAAGTACATACACCAGATCAAAGACTTTGAAGGCTCCGATAATGGAGAAGACAAGACATACTTTCAATATAGGCTTCATCAGCGGGATTGTAATGGAGAAGGCCGTCCGAATACGGGAAGCCCCGTCCATTTTCGCCGCTTCGAAGATTTCCTGCGAGATCGATTTCGCTCCGGCATACATCAGGAGCATATGATAACCGACATACTGCCAGAGGGTTGGAATGAAAGAAGCCGCGAGTGCGGTCTTCTTCTGACCGAGCCAGTCCTGGGCTAATTCAGACAAACCAATATTCTCAAGCAATGTATTTAAAAGGCCGTAATCCGCATTGTAGATTTTGGACCATAATTGCGCGATCACAACGGTGGAGATCAGTACCGGAATGAAGTACACCGTTCTATAAAAGCCCTCGCCTTTGACCGAAGATGCCAAAATCAAGGCAAGCAACAGAGAAATCGGCAATTGAATGAAAACAGACGCTGCCGCAAACAGGAAGGAGTTCCGGATCGACAGTAAAGCCCGGGAATCCGTAAACATCTCCACATAATTATCTAGTCCAACAAACGTTCCCTTACCGACGCCATTCCAATCCAGTACGCTATAATAACTCGATACGAAAATCGGAATTAAGACGATCCCGCAAAAAATGAGAAGTGTAGGAAGCACAAATATCGCGATCGCTTTCTTATTGGAAAAAACTGTGTTCATGTGAGTTCTCCTCTCAAAGATGTGGTCAGGGATCCCCCTGACCACATCTGGTTTGAGATTATTCTAGAATCAAAGTTTGAGTTCCGTCGGTTGGAGCTGCGCCATCTGTTTACAGAACTCTTCCGGCGTAATGTCACCAGCAAGAAGCGATGCAATCAAGTTCTTATGCGTTTCCGCAGATTCGGCAGGGAGAATATTATCCCACCAGGTAATAAACGAAGTCGCTGTCGACATAATCTCGGCAGCCGAACGATCCAGCGAAGAGAGACTCGATGTGTCTAGTCCATCAATTTTCCAGCTTGGGAGACCCGCTCCGGCCAGATAGCCTTGCGTTCCGAGCTGTTCACTCAAATACATCAAGAAATCAACGGCTTCTTTAGGATGCTTCGTGTTGCTGCTGATGTAGAAACCATCCACCGCTCCGCCAAAAATCTCAGTAACCTTACCTTTACCATCTTCAAATACAGGGAATGGAACGACTTGAACCTTGCCTTTTGTCGCCGAGGACGGATCCTCAATGCCTGCATTTACCCAGTTCGCCTGGAACATCATCGCACCGCTGCCCGCATTAAATGCCCCCAGCATCTCGTCATAGCTCATGCTCAACATGCTGCTGTTGAATGCCCCAACCTTCGCGAGTTCCTGCATTTTGGCAGCTGCAGCGACGAAATCTGGCGAATCCCATTTGGATGGATCTTTGAAGGCTTCGATCACCGCATCATATCCTGCCTGACGCATCGCGATAATGTCATACCAATACATTCCCGGCCAGCGGTCTTTCTCACCGATCAACGCCGGTGTAATTCCTGCTGCCTTCAATTTTTCTACCGCATCCAGCAGTTCGGTATAAGTGGTTGGAATTTTGGCTCCCGCTTTATCGAACAGCTCAGTATTCACATAGAGATTGGCAATATGGGTGTAAACGGGGAGAGTATAAATTTTGCCGTCGGTTTCAATCGCTTCGGCCATCCCCGGCCCCATCTTGGACTTGATTTCATCTGTCAAATAACTGGAGATTTCCAGCACGTTGCCGGATTCAATGTAAGGCTGCATGAAGCTTCCGCCGCCCATACC
Organism: Paenibacillus sp. J14; assembly: GCF_000518465.1. Taxonomy (NCBI): domain Bacteria; kingdom Bacillati; phylum Bacillota; class Bacilli; order Caryophanales; family Paenibacillaceae; genus Paenibacillus; species Paenibacillus sp. J14. The sequence continues at coordinate 69,546 of NZ_JADQ01000018.1, forward strand.
GTAAAAGAGGTCAGGTGCTTCGTTGGCCGCCAGCGATGTTTTGATTTTCGTCTTATACTGCTCGCCTGTCGTACCTGTTCGTTCAACCTGGATGTTGGGATGCTCTTTGTTCCATTTCTCAACAATTTCCGGCAGCAATTTTGCCGATGGATCCGTATTTCCTACGGATTGATCCCAAAGCGTCAACTTAATGGAATCGCTTCCACTTCCGCCCGAAGATTTCTCTCCGGAGGAATTGGATGAGCACGCTGCTAAGCTTCCTGCTAGACCTACCGCTAAAACGATACTCATGGATCTTTTTAATAACGCTTTCATCTCTTTGACCTCCCAATAGAATTCGATGCATCTAAAGCCATTTTAGGGAAGTCGATGGGAATCCTCCATTCACAAAACGCGCATCCCCTTGTAAAATTCGATCATCCTTATTGGCATTTTCCAACCCTATACTCGTTCATTGATCTGCCCATGACCTTCTTGAATAAGATGCTAAAATAATGCGGGTCCGTAATCCCCACCTGTGCCCCAATCTCGTAACCTTTTAAATCGGTTGTTTTGAGAAGCGTCTCCGCTTTCTTCATACGCAGGTTCGTCAAGTACTCGACGAAGGTCTGCCCCGTCTCCTTCTTCATCAACCTTCCCAAATGACCCGGACTCACAAAGAAGGCTGCCGCAGTACTAGCCAATCCCACCTCCGGATCTCCGAGATTTTGTTCCAGATACGCTTTCACCTGACTGATCAGGTTCCCTTCCTTGTCTTGCCTCTTCGACAGAATTGCCTCCGAAACCACAACAATGTAGCGCTCCAAGGTTTGGACTAATTCCGGCAAGTTGTCAGCGGTCATGACAGCGAGCATCGTTTCTTTAACGAGCCCCTGTTCCCCCTCAATCCCTTGCTCTGTGATCGCACGCTGGCATTCATGGATCACATCCATCGCAGCCATACGGAATTCCGATACACTGGAGAATGACAAATCAAAAATTTGGCCAAGCAGCTGCACTGCACGTTCGGACGATCCGACGCTAACATAAAACTGCAGCTGTCGCAGAAGCTCTGGATCGGATTGGTACGTCTCCTCCCGGTTCCCGATCATTTCTTCATAACATACGACTTGATTATTCCCGACGAAGGCTTTGTAGCGGATGGCTCGGCAGGCCTCTTGATAGCTCAGACGTGCGTCTTGCACATTCTCACGCTTTCGGCCGACTCCAATGTTGACCAAACATTGAGTAGAAGCGAGGAGATAAGCCATCAGTGATTCACAAGTCTCCGCGAGCTCTCTCCCCGGATAAAATGAGACGAGGATGAATTGATTACGGGTCTCGGATAAGATCTCAACCAGCGGATCGTTCTGGAAAAACAGCTCGATCTGATGCTTGCACACCAGCCCTAGCATAATCAGCTGCTCCTCAGTGTGTTTCTCGGAGACCGGAGCGATCTCGACAACCGCAACCTGAAACCCGCTGCTCTGCCGGAATGCAGGTAATTTGAAGTAATCGGCCTGCTCGACTATTTCCTCCCGGGACAACGCGCCGTTCAACCACTGAAATAGAAATCTTTCGCGCAGATAGGGCAAGTTCCGCTCCATCTCCTCCTTCATCTTTGAGATTTCCTTGGCCCGTGTTCGCTCTTCATGAATTTTCTGCTTGAGATTCCCCGCAACATGAAGCAGGTCCGAGGCTCGGATGGGCTTCAATAGGAAGTCGAATATCCCAATTTTGATGCCCTGCTGTGCGTATTCGAACTCGTCATGACCGCTCACAACCACGATTTTGATGTGTGGATACCTCTCGAGTACTCTTCGGCTAAGCTCAATCCCATCCATATTGGGCATATAAATATCGGTAAAGATAATATCTGGATTCTGCTCCTCCACCAGCTCCAGCGCTTCTTGGGCATTGGAGGCTTCCCCCGTGATCTCGAAGCCCTCCTGTTCCCAATCGATACGTAAACGAATCAAATTCCGAATCAAATGTTCATCATCAACGATCAAAACCTTTAATTTTTCCATGGCGAATCTACTCCAATCGGTAAAGTTAAAGTAATTGTCGTTCCGACTCCAGGTTCACTATCAATATGTAAAACATCTCGATCATCATAAAAGATCCGCAATCGTTCCTTGGTTCCCCAAAGCCCAAAGCTCTTGATCTGACCTTGTCTTTCCGTAAGTAAGATTTCCTCGATTTCCTCCTTCGACATCCCCACGCCGTCATCTGATATGGTGATGACCACAGCAGAATCTACAGATCTCGTGCTGATTCGTATGATGCCTTTGGTTCCTTTAGGTCTTATGCCATGATACAGCGAGTTCTCAACCAACGGCTGCAGCACCAGCTTGGGAATTGGGATCATGGCACATTCCCTATCTACCTCGAACTGGGCCTCGAAGACATTGTCGTACCGTACGCTCTGGATCTTCAAATAATTGCGGACCATCTCGATTTCTTCCGAAACGGTAATGACGTCCTGACCTTTGCTAACACTTAAGCGATAGTAGGTTCCCAACGCCTCGATCAGCCCACATACCTGCTCATTGTCTCCGGATAGTGCCAGCGAAGTAATGGAGTCCAACGTGTTGTATAGGAAGTGAGGTTTGATCTGAGACTGAAGCGCATTGAGTTCTGCTCTGCGTATCGTCTTCTGTTCTTCGATGACGCGCTTTAACAGTTGATCAATTTGCTCAATCATCTGGTTATATCCGTCGTACAACTGTTCCATCTCGAAGCTGTTCCGCTCAGCGCTGACCTTCATGAAGTTCCCGCTTGGCGCTCGATTCATAGCCCGCAGCAGCTTCTGAATCGGCTTAATAATGCTGCGCGAGATGATAAAGGAGCTAACGAAGAAAATCGTTCCGTTAATGAGCAACAGCCCGAAAGCCAACAGGACCAAAGATTGATTTCGGAACTCCATGTTCTTATGCGGCGAGAGGCTCACGAACTTCCAGTTATAAGCCCCGCCCGACAAATAAGTTACCGTATATTTCAGGGAGCCTAAATGGACGATTAAATTCCCTGAGTCACTTTGCTGAAATCGATCCTCTAGTAATGCTAGGTTAGTATTCAACAGCTCAAATATTGCCGATCTTCCGGGCTCATCCGTGGAATCAGCAACAATGGTCTGATTATTCTCATCCAGAATGGCAATTTGCAACGAAGTTTCACTGAGCAGATTCGAATAGGCTTGTACCAACGCATCATCCTTGATCTCGATGACCAATACCCCAAGGGGTGCTGTGTTATCGAGATCCCGAATCAACCGGATGAAGGAAACGATATTCCCGCCGGATGTCCCCTCCCCGCCTCTACGATCCAGTCTCAGAATATATTTGCCGTTATTGCTCAATACCTGTTCGTACCAAGGGGCGTCCTTGATGTTCACCTCCATGTACGTCGGCAGCTCCTGGGTGGCAACTGAAAAACGATGTCCTCCATTATCGTAAATATGTACCGAGTCGATAATCGGAACCGCTTGCATTAAGTTGTATAAATAAGCGCTGACCTTCGATTGGGTTTGAAGGTTAGCATACACATCCCCTTGCCGAAGCAAGTTCTGCAGATTGCGGTCCGAGAAAATCATCTTCGAATAGTTGTTCACATTCTCGATCATCAGGTCTATGTTCGTTCGAATCGATGTAATCGTTTGCAAAGATGCTTCGTTAATTTTCTTCTGGGCGGAGTTCGCCGCGATTTGATTCAATACCAAGTAGCTGAAGCCTACGGTCAGCAGTATGACCAAGAAATAGGCAGACGGGATCTTAAATGCTAGTTTTCTTGGTTTACCGTAACTCATCATTCTAAAGCTGTCCCTGAGTTGTGCCCTCATTTCATCGGCCTCCTGCTTCTGATGCGAATATCTATAACCCCCATTATATAACGACCGTCTCTCCTATGGGACATAGCCGATTTCATTCTACCTTAAGGCCATCTGTCACCTCAGTGACAAATGGCCTTGGAATTGAACAAGTATGAGGATGTAGGGGGGCTAGTGGAACAGATCTGGCAGAATATCATAAATGTACTGATTCACCCAATGCCAAGCATGCGTACCGCCGTCGCCTACAATGAAATAGAAGTTCCCTTTAGTCGTATCCGATGAGTAGATAAAGGTGTCCGTGAGTTGCTTCATCGCATCAATCTGCGGTTTTAAATTCGGGTAAGCAATATCCAGATTGCCGGTGGCACTGAAAATATAATAATCCTGCGGTTGATAGCCCGCATCTTTCACAACTTTGGCCAGATATTCCGCAGTTTCCTTCGGTTTGCTGCCCCCGGCTCCCTGGCCTAACACCCAACTATCACCGCTTAACGGCAGGTAATACTTAAAGTAGTCAAGCTTATGAATAAAAGTATACCAAGTTGTAACGGATCCCATAGAGAAGCCGCCAAACGCCCGATGCTCCCGGGAAGCCTTCAAATCTTCCGGGCTAGCCGATTGGGCATAGGTATGATATTTGGTCTCTACCAATGGAAGAATGATATTGGTCAATTCCTCGTGGAATAGGGCGGTATCATTCTTCCCGCCATAGAAGGTTGGCGTAACCACAATCAACGGCTCGATATCCCCGTTTGCGATCATATTGTCCAAGATTTTCGCGAGCTCCTTGCTTTGCCCTGGTCCGCCAAAGAGCAGGTCTTCATTTTCCCCGCCGCCGTGCATCAGGTATAGAACATTATATTTCTTCGCGGGATCGGAAGGGTCATAGCCATAAGGAAGATAGACATTCAACTTCTTCTCGTCCATTCCGTTCGTTACATTCGGTGCCAAGTATGTGAGTCTCTCGATGGTGCCTGGTTGATCGCTGGCCATCCGATAGGCATCCGGAACCGGCTTGAAATATTTCTCATTGGCCGCTTCTTCCGTCATTTCCAATTGGTCCACCGCAGCTTGGATCATGGCAATCTGTTCGTCTATCTGTTGTTGGGTGACTTTTTTATCGTTTAACACGTTAGCCGCGACAACCTTCGTGAGAGCTTCCGTAACGACATCGGGGTTTTTATATAGCTTGAAGTCAAGCTTGAGTGTGCTTCGGAACAAGTTGAGAAGATCATAAGGATTTACTCCGCTAATGTCGCCCTTCCCCTTGCCGTTTAGAACCAGTTCCCCGAACTTTCCCGTGTCATTCCAGGCATTGCCTGTGGCATCAAAGACGTTAAGCGTACCCGATCTCGTTGATCCTTTGGCATCGTTGATTTGCAGCTCGAAGCCTACAACCTTGTTGTTTTCGGGTTTGGATTTCAGAGCAATTCGGGCTTCGATTACATATCCGCCGTCCACTCGTTTCGCAGCCGTATAAAACCGCTGCACATCCCCGTTGTCTACCGACTGGTTATTCTCATAATTGACGCGAAAATGCACATCGTCTACACCATATTCCGAGGTCTTGTCATGGTTCTCATCAAGAAACAACTCCAAGGAATCTTGCATGTACGGGTTTACGGAGGCAACGGATAGGTGCGGGTCCTTGACTTCAGCCAGAACATAGAGAGCCTGGTCATCCCATAGCGCTCTTAAAACAGCAGAGGCCTCCACCTCGCCCGACACATGTTGGGGTGACACCGGCTGCGCCTTGCTCCATACCTTATCCACGTTACCATCGATCACAGGCGACCCGAATTTCGCGACCATTCTGCCTTGAGGATCGAATCCGTTCTTGGCTCCCGGATCAGGATGACCTGGACCCGCAGCTGCAGCAGCCTCTGCTCCCGAATAGGAAGCATTCGTTAGCATTAAGGATACACTGATCAACAACATCATCATGGATTGCAGGAATAGCCTAGTTCTTTTCATGAAAGAATCCCCTCCTACGATCTTCATGTTCTCTTGGTTTTGCTCGCGAGTCTCCCATCCATCCCAGCTCTAAACTTGCCATCTGCCTAACCGATTTTCACGACCGCTGAAGTAACACTTCTACCAGGCCGCAATAGAAGCGCTTTCATAATTTCCCTCCTTTAAGTTCATTTAGTTTGTTGCACCCATATTTTAGAAAAAATTACACAGCGGCTACATTCAAAATTCGAACCATCCCTTTCAATTTTCAAACATTCCTAGAGGCAAATGACATAGCTAGAGTGAAGGGCAGAAACCTCTGCCCCTCCTCATCAAACCGTACGTGAGGTTTTCCCTCATACGGCTTTCCGATGTTCTTCCTTCATGTGCATGCAGATTACAAGAGCGTTTTTAGTCCACATCGTACGGACAATGATTTCACTTCGTGAAACGAGCTCATCCAACGAGCGCGCTGACGCTTCTTTGCGTACCATCTCGTCAGTCGTTGGAGAATGTACCAATCCAGTTTGGCCATCTTCTTTTGGCTGTAGGCTGTGAAGTAATAGTTGCGCCATCCCTGTATTTTCGGATTCAGATACTCCACATGTTCTTGAAACGTTTTATGACGCATACTCGGAGGGGCTAGCCGCTCCTTCACGACATCCCGGATCCGCTCCTCGGCCTTGCGGCACAACCATTGTTGTGTCGTGTAGTATACCTGGCCTTTGGCGGTTTCTGCTTTAGTCTTTCGATGATGCATCCCCAAGAAGTCAAAGCCTTCTTCTCCTGTCCATAATCCAACAATACGTGTTTTGGTTGGGTGAAGGGTTAGTTCAAGGCGTTCCATCATCGCTTTTATGAGTTCATACGCCCGATCTGCGTCCTTCTTCGTTTTACAGATGACCACTAGATCATCCGCATAACGTGTGAGTTCTCCAACCTTGCTGCCATGCCTTTCCCACAGGAGATCGAAATAATTTAGGTAGATGTTCGCTAGTAGTGGTGAAATAACACCACCTTGCGGTGTACCTAAATCTGAGCGCCTGATGTTCCCTTCTTCCATGACCCCCGCACCTAACCACTTCCTCACTAATTTCAGGATTCGCCTGTCACTGATTCGCATTTCCACCAGCTTCATCAGCTTTTCCTGATTGATGTTGTCGAAGTAGCCTTGGATGTCGACGTCGACCACCCAGTTCCCTTTACGGTTGCATGCTTTTCGGATACGCTCCAGCGCTTGCTTCGCACTTCTCTTTGGCCTAAACCCGAATGACGTTTCTTGAAAGTCTGCCTCAAAGATGGGTTCTATGACTAGTTTGGTTGCCATCTGGATGACGCGGTCTCTCACCGTGGGAATGCCCAGCGGTCGCTGCTTGCCATCCTTCTTGGGGATGTATTGGCGTTTTACGGGTTGCGGATGGTAGTTACCTTCTTTCAGTAAACGTTGACATTCGTACACAAAGAATACTTCTCCTTGTTTCTCGATGTCTGCTAGCGTCTCTCCATCCACTCCTGCCGTTCCCTTATTGGCTCGTACTCTTCGCCATGCCTCCCACAGGATGTCCATCCGGCAAACCTTGTCATACAATGCGTGAAATCTACGACTCTTGCTTTCCTTGGCCGCATGACCTAGTTTCTCTTGGAGTTGTTGAACGTTTTCCTTTGGTGTGGTTAGCCGTTTGGCATTCACTGACTCGTACCTCCTTCAGAAACTTGAACAAAGCAGGGCTCCTTCCCTCCCGCAGGTTTTGTTGTCCTGCGGTTCCTCAGTACTATGTGCCCCTCGGACTCCCTTCCTGCAGACGACTCACTTCACCCTTCGGGCTTATAGAGTATCTCTTTACGAAAAAAACTCCGTGCAGGGGAGGGCCTCCCCAGTTCACTGCATCCTCTTTCATACCATGCCGCTCCCTCTACGCCGGAGGATTCTTCGCTGCCGCTCCAAGTTCTAGGCAGCTTCCATGGCCTTCATCCATATCCNCGGGACTCGGCTTCCTCTTTTCCCTCTTGCGAGGCCTTTTTGACGACGCGGCAGGATTCACTTCATGTTACGGCCTGGTATGTCGCTCGCCCTGTCTCTGACAGGTACTTTCGTCGATACGCTTCTACGCACAGATTTCGCCATACGCAGGTATCCTAGCTACACGGGGGCTTGGTCCCTCCCGCGACCGGACTTACACCGGCTAGAAGATGCGTGCTTAGCTGGGCACGCTGAACAACAAAAAAGGGCTCCCGGCGAAGCCTGGAGCCCTGTCTGATTTCTCCTTATTTCCTTATCGCGATCAATGCGATGAGGCTATACACCACCCAGAGGGCCAAAGATATCATGATGGCGAATAAGCCGACGGCCAAATCTTGCGGATACCCGTAAAAACCGATTTGCGTCGGATGCACGGTGATCAGCAAGTACACGATGGGCAGGAGTATGATGATACATAGCACGGTACGGCAAATCGTCCATCCTCTTCGAAATGGCTTCTGTGGATGCTGTAACAAGAAAATCGATCTCACGAGCAAGACCAGCAGGACGATCCCGATGATAACCAGCCCCAAGGAGATCGAACCCAGCAGCCTCCAGAAGGTGATCCCCACATGAACATCGGAGGGCTTCTTCCCTAACAGGATATCAGCAATCCCAAAGGCCAGAGGCTGGCCTATTTCCGGAATAGAATCGCCAATGAGCAGGGATATTCCTACCTTCATCTCGGGAATCATCACAACCATTGCCGTCGAGCCAATACCGTCGCCCGCTTTGTATAGAATCCGGGTCTGATGCCGGCTTCCCTCTTCAAAGCCGCTAATGGAGTAGAAAGACCCGTCGCTCCCCGTAGAAATCTCTCCCTGCTGCGAGGTCTGCAAGGTCTCCGGACGAAGCAACTCCGGACCCTCTCCCAGCATCGCGGCTAGAAACTTGGACAGATCGAGCACATTCGAATAGATCCCGCCTTCCGGGTTCTGACTATGGCCAAAGACCTCCACGTTCGGAGCAGATTTATGCTTCAGTCCAAACAACCACATATACTCACTTGCGACATGGTCCATTTTGGTCGGATCAAATGCGGTGTGGTCCATCCCTAATGGTGCGAAGATATGCTCCTTCATATATTGTTCATAGTCGGTCTGGGTGACCTTCTCAATCACCAATCCCAGCGTATTGTAACAAGTATTGCAGTAAGAAGCCTCGGTACCGGGATCTGCGGTCATGGAGACGGTGCTCAAAGCCCGGACGCTCTTCTCCAAGGAGTTCCGATTTTCCCGTTCATTTTGAAAGATAGACCCATCCGCTTCCAACCGTTGAATTCCGGCCGAATGCGTAAGCAAGTGACGAATCGTCACTTTAGCGGAGCGATCCCGATCTTTATAGGTAAACCAAGGAATGTAGGTGTTCACGGGCGCGTCCAGGTCGATTTGACCTTGCTCTGCTAATTGCAAAATCGCCGCAGCTGTGAATGCCTTCGTGACTGAAGCTGTCGCATAGACGGTTTCCGGCGTAACCGGCTCCTTGGTCTCTACATCCGCAATCCCGATGCCCTTAGCCGCAATGACCTTTCCTTCTTGAGTAATGGCGTACGCCCCGCCGATCACCCGGTTATTGTTAAACTGCTCTGTGACATACTCATGGATGATATTTAATGTTGTTTGGCTAATCCCCTTCTCTTGCGCCAAGCTGACCGAAGGAAGCCCGCTCACGAAGAAAATGATGACAAGCAAAAGCAGTTTTCGCATCAAGTTGTTCTACTTCCTTTCCTAACCTATTGATCACATCCTAAGCGTACGGAAAAGATGTCACTGGCGCATAGTGCAGGTTGTCATGATCGTGTCACATGATATGTCATATCTAAAAAAAAGCTCTGGACCAATTCCAGAGCTCTTAAAATAAGCCTTTCGCTTTGTTGATTGCCTCAATCCGGCTATGTACATTTAATTTGCTGTAAATGCTGGAGATATAGTTTCTTACCGTTCCTTCGGATAAAAATAGCTTCTCGGCGATCATACTGTTCGTTAACCCATTGGAGAGGCATTTCAGGATTTCCATCTCTCGTTCGGTCAGCGCCTCCCGCTCATTCGCCGGCTGCAGATGCCCGCCCTTCGGGCCGGTGAACAGCAGCTTGGCGACCTCCTGGGAAATCATCGTCTCCCCCCGACTCACGAGCCGAATGGCTGCCGCGAGATCAAGCGGATCAATCGCTTTTAAGATGTACCCTTCTGCCCCGGCTTCTAGAGCGCCTACGACGGAATCTCTGGTTTGCAGCGTCGTCAGCATGATGATTTTCAAGGAGGGCCACTTGGCTTTGGCGAGCCTCGTCGCTTCTAACCCGTCCATGATCGGCATATGGACATCCATCAATACGACATCCGGCTGCACTTGCTCCAATACGGACAACGCCTCTTCCCCGTTCATCGCCGTGCCTACGACTTCGATATCCTCGGTCGCGTTGAGGATGATCTTCAGGCTGTTTAAGATCAGGAGTTGATCTTCGACAAGGACGACTTGAATAGACTTCATATTTTCAACCTGCTTTCAGTGGAATGGTACACGTGAGACTTGTTCCCAGGTTAGCTTTGGAACTGATCTCCATGGTGCCATTTAGGCCGGTAATCCGCTGGTTCATGGCATTTAATCCGAAGCCGGCCGAGATCTTCTCCTGCCCCGTGCCGTTATCTACAACCTTCATGGATATCGATTGCGGCGTAAAGGTCAAGCTGACGGTGATTTCGGTGGCCCGCCCATGGCGCTTGGCATTGGTGAGAGCCTCTTGCAGACAACGGATCAGTGCGATCCGAATCGACTCGGGGGTGATGAACGGCTCTTGCTCTTCCCCGGTCACTTCCACTACCACATGTGTTCGGGTGTGCTCGCCAAATTCCGCGGCAATCTCCGCCAAGCTCTTGACCAGTGATTTCTCGTTCTCATACACCGCCATTTGGTGAATGTTCCGCCGGACATCCTCGTAGCCCGTACGTGCAAACTCCACCAGCTCCTTCAACTGCGCCTTGGCTACATCCGGAGCGTGGTCCATTTGGTAATAGACCGCTTCCATCCCTAGAATGGTCGACGTAAACGTATGCCCCACCGTGTCATGCAGCTCGCTGGCGATCCGGTTCCTTTCCTCGACAATCGTAAGCTGTTTGATTTGCTTCGAGTACAGCTCTAAAGTCTGGTTCTGATCCTGAATGATCTGAACCATTTCCTTCATCCGGGTGTGACCCGTGATCATCGCGCGCAAGCAAATACCGATGATGAACATCACGGTATTATCCAGCATTTCGTTGGCAATCATCTTGAGCGGATAGTCATAGATCCAGCCTGCCAGTAAAGGAATCACGATCACGGTTGGCAGGTAGTACCACGCATATTTTTTGCGAAAACTAAAGTACCCCACGGTAAACACAGGCAAATTATACAAATCAAATACCCCGGGTTCTCCAGCGAAGTACAGAACCAGCGGTCCCATCAGGACCAGTTCAATCAACGGGCTGTAAGGTTTTAGTTTCTTGGAAAAATAAAACACGAGCGGAATTAGATAACTTGCTGTTAACCATAAAGCCACCAGCGCAAGCGCACCTGTCGTCAACAAGGGATTGGAGGCCTCGATGATTTGCTCAGGGTTGACGCGTAAATCTCTTAACGCCAGGATTAACCAGGAGGTGCGTACGGCGAGAAACACAAGATCAAACCAATGCCACTTCCCCTTCACGATCTTCTTCCATGCAGTCTGTCTCAATCTTCAGCCACCCTTTGTATGCCAGTCTAACCCGTTGCTTCAAATTTGCTAGATCTTAAAATCAATATATAGCAGTCGCTTATAAATAGCATCATTACAAATTGGAATCTCAAGCAGAAATCCTTAGCCCTGTAAATTCTTGTGGAAAAAATAAAAGGAAGAGCCGGATAAACCGACCCTTCCTTGATCGTACTGCCGTTTTATTGGACTTAATATCACCCTTACTTCTTAAGCAAGCCACACTTTCTCAGTCGCAGGATGCTCGGGAAGATCATCCTCAAATTGCGGAATCACCGGTGTATGGTATGGGTGTGAAGCTGGAGCTGGAGCCGACGGCTCAGGTGCCGGCTGCAAATAAGCTTCGTCTACATACATGATTCTGCGCTGAACCTGCATCAGCCCATTCACGACGCGAAGCGCTACCCAGAACAGGAAGAGCCCTACGCCCACGTATAGCAGGTATTGTTGATTATAGGTCCAGTTGAGATGGAAGTAGGTAAACAGGTTATTTTCCAAAATATCCAGCTGATATTCATTCATCAGAACGATGTGCACCACAGGGAGCGCAATAAAGCCAATGCCCAGGGCAAGCGCAACGATCATGACCGCAAAGAATACGATGCCGGTGACCAAACGAAGCACGACCAACATCAAGTTGCGGAAGAACAGTTCCCCGTCAAACCCTTTGACCATACGCATGAACCAATTCGAGCCGGCTTCTGCCGAGGGTTGCTTTGGAGCTGCTGCAGGCGGAACCGGCAACCCCAATATATGCCGAATCAGACCTTGCTCAAAGCTCACAATGCCGTTTATCAACTTCGCCATTCCAAAAAACATCGGGATTCCGATAAATACCGGAGTCAACGCAATGGAAATGGCAAGCCCGGTGATCGCCAGCGTGAAATAAATAATCCCTAACGGGAGAGCTAACAGCAAATAGAGCATCGTCGCATAGGTTTTGGGATTAAACAGCGCCCAATTCACCTTCCCCGCTTTCGCCACATTTGTCGCTTCAACTGCCTTCACGTTTAAACACTCCTTTGACTCCTTCAGTCACGTACCAAATGTATAAGCTCATTATAACGACCCTGCTGGCGTGACATAACCGTCTTAGGTGGTGTTTGAAACTAGACTTTAGGCTAGGACAAGCCCCGTCATTCCTCCGGGTGCGGCGGCTCCGACACCAAGCCGGCCAGCTTCTCCAGGAAATCGGCAACAATCTCTAAGGACACCATATCGTAACTCTTAAACAGCTCCAGCCCTCGATGCTCTTGCGCTTGGTGAAATACCTGATGCATTTCGGCAAGTTCGGTGCCAAGCGGCGTGACGGAAAAGTAGATTTCTTTCAGATTATCCGGAAGCTGCGTTTTCTGAATCAATCCTTGATCCAGCAGCTTACGCGTAATTTTCGAGACCGCGCCCTTCGTCATTCCCATCTCGCGGGCGATATCCACCCCTTTGATGCTGCCATGCGTAAAGATCACATCCAACACGTGCAAGCTGGAGATCGAGAGGTGAGGAAGCAGCTTCTTGAGCCTATCGTCGGAAATACGCTCCATCATCCACAGCCGATCCTGATCTTCATCGGCTTCACGAATCAGAATCCGGTACATGGACTGTTCAATTCGATGTTTAAGGTGAAGCAAATCGTCATTTAGATCGGGCATATGATAAGCCTGCCTTTTTTCTTTTTATTATAACATGGTTTCCGAAGAAACTATTTGACGAAATCAACCTATCCTGTTAATATGGTTTCCATGGAAACCATTAGAAATGATGAATGGGAGGAAATCATATGAACGAAGTTCTGCAAGTCATCGGCCAACACCGCTCGATCCGCAAGTTTCAGAATATCCCGCTCACCAAAGAACAAATCGGAGCGATCGTGGATGCCGCACAAATGGCTCCATCCTCTGCACATATGCAGCCCTACTCCATCGTCGGTATCACCGACCCTGAACTACGAAGCAAGATCGCAAAGCGTTCCAACAATCCTTGGATTGAGGAATGCGGCTACTTTTTCGTGTTTTGCGCCGATCTCTATCGAATCAAGCTAGCCGCCGACCCCGCCGATCAGGAGAACATCAGCCGTAACCTGAGCTACTCGTATTTTTACCAAACCGCGGTGTTCTGCGCTGCGCTGGCCGTGCAAAATGCCAATGTGGCGGCCGAATCCATGGGACTTGGAGCCGTCATGATCGGCGGAATCAACGAGGCGCTGCCTGACCTTGACGAATGGCTTGGTCTGCCGGAGTTCGTCCTGCCTTTGGTTGGCCTGGCAGTGGGCATTCCCGACGAGTCCCCCGAGCAGAAGCCGCGTCTGCCGCGTAGTGCGGTATTTTTCGAGAACCAGTACAATCCGGATCTCAAAGAGCAAATCGAGAGCTATGACCGGGAGATCGGGGAATATTACGGTGCACGCACGAGCAACAAGCAAAAAGCCAGCTGGTCCGGCAAATTGGTGTCCATCCTGAAACAGGATCTGCCGCTCGGCGGGTACACGGAGTACGTGAAGAGCAAGGGGTTTGATTTGAGATAGCCATAAAATAACCATCGGCCAGAAATCCCTGACCGATGGTTTGTCGTCTGGTGAGCTTATACTGTCCAGCCGCTTTCCCTTACTTTCCCTTCATAATAGGCCTCGTCAAGGTGTAAACCAAACCCTGGGGTCGAAGGAAGAGTGACAACACCGTCGCGAATCGCGTAACCCGACGCGTCGATGCCCGGGATTTGTGCCTCATCCCACTCGACGGACATGAATCCCGGGATCGCTGGGTAAGCCTGCGCGGAAGCAAAATTACCGTAGAATACGCCGTAATGGTGCGGTGCCGCGTGAACCCCGCTTCGGGCCAGACGCTCCCCGAGCTTGATCCACTTCACAATGCCGTAATCCAATAAGTCATACTGAATCGCGTCGATCAACCCTTGCTCGGCCCAGTCTACGATGGGCTGTGCCGCGTGACCTTCGCCATCCGTAATGAGCACATTCAGCTGCTGTTCGCGCATCCATTCCTTCAGGTTGCGATACAGACTATCGTCCTCATGAAACGCCTCTTCGATCCAGGACAACTGGGAGGAGGCCGTCTCTGTCAGCACACGCTTGGTCAGGTTCAAGTTGTAACCATTGTTGGCGTCAATCATCAGCTTGCATTCGGGACCGACCGCCTCCCGAATCCCGTTGACGATGGCGATGTCGCGTTTGGTTCCTTCTTCTAAATCCATATGCATGGCTCCGCGTCCCACCTTGATTTTGAAAGCGCGGAAGCCTTCATTGTAGCCTTGCATCGCTTCCTCCTGCAGCAGACGTACCGCATCGCGCTCGGAGCTTAAATGCAAATCATCAAAATAAAGGGAAGTATCATAGCAGGGCACCTTCAGCGGAGAAATCGCCAACCCCCCTGTTAATAGTTCATAAACAGGTTGATTGCGGACCTTGCCCAACCAATCAAAGAGCGGGAATTGCAGGTTGAGGAAGCGGTCGTGAATCCACTGCTCCTCGGAGAAGATCTCCCGAACCGGAGTCCCTATCAGAGCGGCTGCCTGTTCACGGGTAATTCTTGACCAACCGAAGCCGGTCATGCCCCCAATCGTGATGCGTACTAAGGGAAAACGGACTTCCTTGCCGTGTACTCCCAGCCGTGCATTGCAGCCCGCCAACCGGCGGCGTTCCCCCTTCATCTGCACGTGCTCGATGCGTTGGATACGCCAACTTTCATCTAGATAGGTTAATAGGTTCATCCTATTCAACCCCTTTCTCCTCTTTGTAGAATCAAACTCCGGTCTACGCTGAAACCGTTCTCAATTCTTTGGTTGAACTAACTTCACAAATTGCAGGGCATCCCCCATGGACCCTGCCAGATACTTCACCTTGTCGCTGGGCGAGTACATCAGCACCGCTTTGTCATGCAGTCGGAAGGCGTTGCGTTGGGACACTCCCACAGGCTTCCTCTCCCGTATGACCCCTTCGTAATAGATCAGTCCATTCGGATCGTTCATCCAATTGGCCGGCGGAGTAAAATGGTAAATCGGCTTACCTACGGTCATGCCGCATTCCTCCTTCACAGGACAGGACTCCTAAAGCGACGTCATCGAAGGCGGCGCATCCTCCGGGGCGCTTCCCCAAGCCTTGTTCGGCCGCGGCCCCATTTCCAGCACAAGTCGCCCGCCATTCATCAGGTCCTGATGACTGATCCAAGGCCGCGAATACGGCTGCCCGTTCAAGAGAGCGGATTGGATGTATTTGTTCCCCTTGGAAACATTACGCGCTTCAATGACAAACGTCCGGCCTTCGCCAACATGCAGTGTCGTCTTCTCGAAGATCGGGCTGCCGATATCATAGACAGGCCGCCCCGGGCATACCGGATAGAAGCCCATCGCGCTAAAAACATACCAGGACGACAGCGAACCGATGTCATCGTCTCCGCACAAGCCTGCCGGCCCGTCGTGATACATCAGGTATTGGATGTCGCGGACGCGCCGCTGGGTTTTCCAAGGAGCTCCCGCATAATTGTACAGGTACGGGATATGAAAGCTGGGCTCATTGCCATGGGCATACATCCCGATCAGCCCCGACATATCCGGGAACTGTCCGAGGAACCACGGCTTCTCCATCGTATATTGCTCCGTAAACAACGCATCGAGCTTCTGCACGAAGGCCTCTCTGCCGCCCATCAGCCGAATTAACCCCTCTACATCATGCTGTACATGGAACGTATAGATCCAACTGTTCACTTCGGCAAAATACCCCTCCCCGGCAAACCCGCCGGAGAGCTTCGGATCAAACGGTTCGACCCATTCCCCTTCCGCTGTCTTCGGCGCCATCAGGCCGAGGTCTGGGCGGAACAGATGGCGGTAGTTGCCTGCGCGTTGAAGGAACAACTCGGCTTCCTTGTCACGCCCCAGCTTGCGGGCCACTTGAGCGACGCACCAATCGTCATAAGCTCGCTCCAGCGTCACGGACACCGATTGCCGGCGGTGCCATGAGTCGACCTCGGGCACCCATTCATCCACACCCACCTCAGGCACCCAGGTGATTTGATTCGGCATCTTCTCCATGACGAGATTCCAGAGATTTTTTCTCCACGCGTCCGGATCAGCGACCTTCGCATCCTCCCTCACCGGAAGTGCAGGGAACCAGCCCTTTTCGTAGTACACTTGATCCAACTCCGTTGCCGGCACCGTTCGCCAAGGGATCAGGGACATTTCCGTGGCATCCTTCAGCATTCCTTCAAAAGCCTTCTCCAGCTGGATATCATCCAGACCTTTCGCACAGGCATCCGCAATCAACGAAGCGGCATGATGACCGATCATCACCGCATGATCTCCGCCCGGATGAGGGAATTTCGGCAGCAACCCGCCTTGTTCGTACATGCGGACCAACGAATACACCATATCTTCGAAGACGCGGGGCTCGATAATGCTTTGCAGCGGTCGGGCGCAGCGGTACGTATCCCACAGCTGGTCGTGCGTGTAGAAATCCCGTCCTTCTGTAGAGTGGACCTTGCCATCAAACCCGCTGTAATATTGACCGTCTTCCGTAATGTTCCGCATCCGTTGCAGGGTACGGTACATTGCCGTATAGAAAATCGTCCGCTCTTCCTCCGTCCCGCCTTCCACCTCAATTGCGGAAAGCGCGCGGTTCCAAGCGTCCCGGGCACGGAAAACGGCAGCTTCGAAGTCCCAATCCGGCTGCTCCTGCTGTCGGTTCTTCCGGGCTTGCTCCAAGCTGATGTAAGAGATCCCTACCTTGAACTCTATCGTTTCTTCCTTCTGCTGCGGATCGTAGGTGAAATAGAGTTTGGAGCTGTTTTCGATCACGCCAAACGAGGACGCGGCCTCTTTCATCTCTAAGCTAAAATAGCAAACATATCCTTGATTCGTGCGCTCTCCTTCGACGACGCGTCCATCGTGCTTGTGAACCTGCGTTGTCTCACCGCCGTCGATGATGACATGGACCGTCCCAGCAGAATGTAAGCGAAAATAAGCACTGCGCTGAGCGGTAGTCATCTCGGCATCGATCTCATGATCCTCCAGGAAGACGCGATACTTAAAGGGCCGGGTCTCCTCCAAATCATGATCGAAGGTCGAGGCATGCTCCTCCCGCCGATCGGACAAAGGTCTGCTGGAGGCTGTTACCGTTGCCGGTCCGAAGGAAAATCCATAGATTTTGTCCGCCAAATACTTGTCCCCGATGCCCGGCGTGGTAACCGGATCGACCTCCATCATCCCATGAGGAAGCTGCACGGTTGGAGACGTGGACCATGTTTTGTAAGACAACGTACCGATATTCGTATTGACGTAGGATGCCCAGTCCCGATCCGTACAGGCGGTTGTGTTCTTCAAACTGATCCCTCCCATAATGATAGTTCTATTTTAATTATATATAATATATTCATCATGACATATAGTACAGTGATTTTTACGTGATCGGGAAACTCTTTTTCTCATTCCACCCGAAAATCTCCTCTGCTAGAATAGAAGAAAGAGATGACATGAAATGGAGACCAGGAATTCTACATGAAACGTAACTTATCGAATTGGTTTAGGCCAACGGATCAGCGGACTTTCACTCAGCAGAAGTGGTTATTAAATACGGTGATGATCATCGGGGGATTTCTCGTTGGGGCTGGGGTAGCCGACAGCTTATTAGCGGTTAACCACCTGAATGTCGACCAACTGGCCCGAGGGTTGACCATTTTCAGTGCGGGGCTGACCATTATCGTCCTTGTGATCAACACCAAGTCGCAAAGAGCGGCCGAACAAGTGCAGCTTGAGACCCAGCTTCAATTAAAGCGGATCGAGCAGCAGCTTGAGGAGATTCGCAGCCGGATTTCACAAGAATAAAAAAAGAAGGGGCTGTCCAGAAAGTCAGTGAAAACTGACCGCCGGACGCCCCGTTTTTGTTGAATGTTAAAAAAAGGAGCAAAAAAACCGTCTTTTCCTGTAGAATGGAGTTACCACACAACACTCTAGAAAAGGACGGTTTTTATGCGTAATCTGACGACTACTACAGAACAGTATACCATGCAAGAGGCACTTCCTCTAGGGGC
>NZ_JADQ01000019.1:0-81027 GCF_000518465.1 Paenibacillus sp. J14
AAAGAAGTAAGCAGTAGCTAGGACTTGGTTCAGTAAGAGTCGTGAGTTAATAACGATGAAACATCATGAAGAGGATACATAGAAGTATATAAAAGAAATAAAGGNAGTAAAAAGAAATTGCAGTGAAGAACGACGGCAGATAACACAATGTTCCCGCAACGCGGCTGTAGCCGCAAGGTCCGCCCGAAGATATATGAAGTGGAATCATTACGGTGCTAATTCAGTAGCAAGGAAGGGAATTCAGGCGGACACGTCTGCAAGGCTAAGTGGCGGAGCCACCCGGCAACCTGATTCGCTGCGCTCGACGGGTCAGCGGCTTAAGCCTTTCGACGTCGGGAACACGATACGTTAGCAGAAATTGCCCAAAGAGAGGTTAAACCATGAAGATACATTTAACATTTTTAATCCTGTTAGTTTGTATTTCTCTAACTGGATGTAATGATGGCAAACCAATAACAGAATTAAAACCAATTACACTTGCTGAGTTGTACCCCGGAGATGTTAAAAGCATAGATCAAATTGAATTAGTTGACGGTTCTTCAGGAGAAAGCAAAACTGTATCAAATAATGAAGAGATAAAAACAATAATAAAAAACATTAAAGATATAAAGTTAATACCGGATACAAACCAAGAAGGACGAACAGGATGGTTATTTCGGTTAAAGTTTTATGAAAAGAGTAACGTCAAATTAGATTTTACCCCACACCATATGAATGGAATATATTGTGAAAACAATAGTGAATTAACACTGATACTAAAGCAATTATATAAAGAAAAGTTTGGTAGAGAGTTCTAAGAGGTAAGCAACTTCTGCTAACACTGTCTTCACGCTGCGGGGCTTACGCCCCTTGGTTGTCAGATGTATAATCAAGGAAGAAGCTCAGACAACACACGACCCGGCCTAAGATAGGAGCTATCTAAGGCCGGGTCGCGTCGTGAATACGGGAACGTTATACGAAAGACTTTTGAATAAATATAAGTATGGGAGAAGTCGATGAAGTTTACTAAATTAATCGAAGATTTAGAAATTATTATTGAATATAAAATCAAAGATGCTATAGGGAGAACAATTAGTGAATTAAATAGAAGGAATATGCTAACAGCAGCATTTGCAAGTGATGATATTATTACTTCTGGATTCATAGAACTAAACAATCAGATTATTAGTAATATTGAGGAATTTAGTAAGTTAAAACTGCTTAAAAAGGGAGAAATCATAGTACTAAAGAAGCAAATAAATATAATAATTGAAAATCAAAGTATATTGTTATTTGGTGAAGCGACGAAACTTACAAGCCATGAACCCAATTACTTGAAATTAGAACATTTTAAAAAAGAATCAAAGAGGATTATGAATCTGCAGATTGAACGTTTACTAAGAGAGAAAAAGCAAAAAACAATTAGTTTTTGGTGGGATCTTTCGAAGATAGCACTTACAGCTATCGTTGCTGGATTTATTGGAGGATATATAAAAGACATTTTTTTTAAGTAAATTCAATGATGAAAAGTCCTTCGTATAACATTGTATCTACGCTTCGTCGCTTTCGCTCCTTGGTCTGCCCGAGGGATTTCGGAGAAGCGGATTCAGGCAGACAACCCTGCAAGGTTAAGTGGCGGAGCCACCCAGTCGCTACGCTCCTTTAAGCCTTTCGGGTTCGTAGATACAGAAACGTTATATGACATATGACAGAGAGGGATGAATATGAATCAATACATACTTGACACTAAATATGCTGCCGAATCACTAATAAAACTTATTCGATTTGAGGAGAATCAACTAAATAACCTTTTAATATTGTATGAAGAGCGAAAAAAACATCATGATGTTCTCTATGAAGATTTCAGAAGAAAAGAATTCGATCCGGACGATCATTTTAATGAATTTCAAATGATGCATGCTTTTAATAAACAAGCAGAATATCAACAGAGGATTCTAATTCCTATTTTAGATGAAATAAATAATATTAAAGATTCGATTGAAAACAAAAAACATTCAATTAGTGCTCTTTCAGGAGCGCTACTACAAATTGCCAAGCAAGGGATTAGTTTTGTACATAATGGAATAAAAAATTGTCCTGATGGTAGGCAAATCAGAAAAGATGTTTTAAAAAACGTCATATGGCAAGGAAGAAATCAGGCTATGCATTTTGAAGAAGGAAACTATAATGATTTTTTAATTACTTGTTTTAATAATATAGGTTATCCAACTGTACCACTAAGGAATTTAGCAAAAGAAGTAATTGATATATTAGGTTGGACAGACTATCAAAAATATGAAGATGATATGAAGTCTTTACTATGATGCGGGGATGCGTGTTTGCTACCCGAAGAAGAGTCATACGTCATATAACACCGTATTCACGCAGCGAAGCCTGACGGCTTCTTGGTCCGCCAGAGGAATTTTCGAGGGAGCTGTTCAGGCGGACAACCCTGCGAACCTAACCGCATCGCGGCCGCCCCGTTGGGGCTTAAGGTTCTCGGGTTCGTGAATACGAGGGACGTTATACGACAGGGTCTGAAGTGCAAAAGAAAAAGGCCCGGAGGGCCCTTAATTCATTTGAATATGTAGTTCATTAAAAAGATATAGTGCATCTTTAAATCCTTGCAAATATATTTTACTTTCCAAAATAGTTTGCAATGAAGTTAGAGCGTCTTCATAAAGAAATAGGGTATGTTGAAGGTTATCGGGAAGCGACTCTCGAATGATTTTTAGATACTGCTCACATTCCGAAGAAAATTGTTCAAGTTCTGAGTTTGAGTATAACGGTTCTAAACGATGGCGAATTAAAGGCTCAGCTAAAACTTCTAAAGATTCAATCAATGACTTCCCTCCTTTTATTAACTCTATAAGGTTATTATATATCCCTATGGGGTTAATTGTAAAGAAAAAAATAAGCTCTATAAGGTGAAATGATGACTTCTAATTGATAAAAATAACTTTGAGATATAATATATTGATCATGGGAGGGAGTCTGCTTGATAAGGTGCAATATTAGAGTTCTTATGGCTGAACACCGAATTGATGATATAACAGAATTAATGAACAGATCTGGACTGAGTAGAAATTCGATTAACAAACTGTATAAAGAAATAAATATTGAAACGACCAAATTAGAAACATTATTAAAGCTATGTGATACATTTGAGTGCAAATTATCAGATTTGATTGAATACACGCCTGATAAATAATAACAGTAAACGATGTGGGGATACTCATAGAAGGACCCCGTCGTATAACAATGCATCTACGCTGCGGGTCATTCGCCCCTTGGTTGTCAGATGTGTAAGCAAGGAAGAATATTCAGACAACACACGACCCGGCCTAAGATAATAGCTATCTAAGGCCGGGTCGTGTCGTAGATGCGGAACCGTTATCTGAAACCGGTGCGAGGCAAAATAAATGACACTTGTACTTTAAGTGCCATCAAGATTTTTATATATGTCACCGCGAGATCCTATCTTTACAACAATTATTATAAGTTCATTATCAATTACTGAATAAATCACACGAAAGGATCCAACACGAAGCCGAAAATGATTTTCCATACCTTGCATTCTTTTTATGTCGAGCTCTGGATGTCTTGGATTTTCAGAAAGAATTTTTAAGTGATCCAGAATGCGATTTCGAGTTGTGATATCCTGCTTTTGAAGATACTTAAAGGCATCCTTTAGGAACTTAATTTCGTAATTCATGTTCAACATCCTTAAGGCTAATTAATTCACCTCTTAAGTAAGCTTCATGAGCATCCTTTATGGCATCTAATTCATCTTGAGTTGTTGGTTCATCATCGAGAGGGATTTCTCTATTCACGGGAATATTGGCGAGGCGCTCCATCAATTCGGAAACCAACTCAAGATCTTTATCGGATAGTCGATCAAGCAACTCATAAAATCGTTCTTTATTTACAGCCATTTTGCCAACTCTTTTCAAGATCTAATTATAACCATTATAACATTAGATACACCTAAGGGAATGGAGTTAGTAACTCGAAGAAGGCACCGGCATCAGATAACACAGTATTCACGCATCGGGCATACGCTCTCGGTCCGGCAGGAGTTAGAAGTGAAGTCGAAGAGGGGATTTCAGTTTCGGGGAAGCGGGATCAGCCGGACATATCCGCAACGACTAACTGCGCAAGCGCAGCCGGCACCTGGCGGTGCCTTAAGTCGGTGGGACGTCGTGAATACGGGAACGTTAGATGAAACTTGCAGAAAGCTTGAGGTGAGGGTTTGGACAGGATAGCGAATATAAGATCAGAAGAAAAGAAATATCATGACTTCTGTTACGATAATTATAATTTATTTGAGCCAGGTTCCTGGCTACACAGACCAGTTAAAACGGTAATCGATCTTTTAGAAGATTACAAAGATCAAGAATACTTATGTGTACTAGATTTAGGATCGGGGATTGGTCGGAATAGCATCCCCATTGCTGAATCCATGAAGAATAGACGTGGAAAAGTAATCTGCGTTGATCTATTGGAATCCGCAATAGATAAATTGCATTTTTATAGTCAGAAATTTGGGGTCGAACAATATATTGAGACAAGATTATCAGACATTGAGCAATTCTCCATCGAACAAGAGGAGTATGACATTATTGTAGCTGTATCTGCCTTGGAACATGTAAGTTCGGAGAGAGCATTGGAAAGAAAACTTAATGAAATGACTTTTGGAACTAAAACAAATGGAACCAATTGTATTATTATCGGATCGAACATAAAAGAAATAAACCTAGAAAATGGACAAGAACTAGACCCAATGTTTGAAGTGAATATATCTACAGAAAGAATGATGGAATTATTAGATCATCAGTATGCTAGATGGGAAGTTAAAAACCGATTTGTAAAACAATTAGAATATGAGATCGACAGAAATGGACAACCGGTAAAACTGACAACTGATTGTATAACCTTTGTTGCCAAGAAATGAATGTAGGTAGTTCAGAGAGGTCCGCAAGCATCATCTAACAATGTGTTCACGCATCGGCGGACAAGCCGTCTCGGTCCCGGAAGATAATTCGGAGAAGTGATTACCATGACCACATCTGCACCACCTAATCGCATCGCGGCCGTTCCCTTCGGTCACTTAAGGTGGTGGGGCGTCGTGAATGCAAGAACGTTATCTGAAAGCCCCGAAGTGCGATAGAATATCTCAATTCAAGGTCGGTGAATCTCATGAAAAACATTAAATTTAGGTACTCATTAATTTTTATTATTTTAGGTATTTGTATTATCACAATATCTAAAATCGTTGAAGAAGTAATACCAAAGATAGGATTTGCAGCGTACCAGTCCGCTGCCGATGGTTCATATTCCCCCGAGAATTATCATGTTAATTTATCACTTAATTATTGGATAGGAGCATTATGTATCCTTGGTGGATTTATTTACTTGATTAAGAGCTCAAATATTATAAAAAATCAACTAGAAGAAATTAAATTGAGAAATAAGCAATTTGAAGAGAAGTTTAATAATAATCAACAAGAATAAACCAAAGTTTCAAGTAACACCATTTTCTTGCTGCAGGCTGGCGTCCTTGGTCCGGGCCGAAGTTAAGAAGCCAAGAAGCGAATCAGCTGGACAATTACTGCGATCCAAATTCTTTAACCCGTTGGCTGGCGCTCACTTAAGGCTTTCGAATCCGTTCATACAAAAACGGTATACGAAAGAACAATGTTAATTTGGGAGTGAATACAATGAAGCTAAATGCGATCTTTGATAATACAGGCAATTATCGATATCTATTATCACGCGTTTGGGATACATCTCTTCCTTCTTTATTGTATGTAATGCTAAATCCAAGCACAGCTGACGAGACCACAGAAGATCAGACTTCTAGACAATGCATTCACTTTGCTAAAGAATTCAAATTTGGGTCCTTTGAAGTAGTGAATCTATATAGTCTGATCTCAACCAACCCCAAAGTATTGAAAACGACTCAATTAGATCCAATTGGACCTGAAACCGATCGATACATACTAGATGCCGCCCAAAAAGCCGATCAGATTATCTTAGCTTGGGGATGTAATCATTTCTTTGGTGGACGTAATGAAAAGGTAATTGAGATGTTAAAAAGTCATGGTTATGACCTTTATTGCTTAAAGAAATCTAAATACGGTCACCCAAGACATCCTTCTAGGTTAAAACATGATATTAAACAACCAATACTTTATTTATAGTCAACTCAAGAAGAGTGTCCTTTCGTATAACATGATATTCAAGCATCGGGCCTAACGGCCCTCGGTCTTGCAGACGAGATTTCGGAGAAAACGGAGCTGCGGACAACTCCCTATTGGATTTCGTGAATACGAGAGACGTTATGTGAAATCGACACAACACATTAAATAAGGAGGGAGTATGAAGAGAAAATATCTTTTGAGTATTGTAATTCTTGTAATCATAGTAATAGTTTTTAGTATCCAAATTTATAACAGGAATATTCAAGCATATACAGTAATGTCTGAGGTTGGTTTTAGAAATATAACATATAATATCATTCAGTTAGAGGGCGCTATAGCGTTCCAGATGGACAACAATTGGGATGAACCTAGCAATGTGATTGAAAAGGTAGAAGATGTGGTAGAGGGGATATTTCTTACCCAAAAAGTAGGAAATGATTTGAGAAGATTATCAACTAAGGATGAAGAGATATTAGTAAGGTTGAAACATTATTTTGAAATGTTACCAGAATATTCAGGGTTTCCGAATCATGAGATTAGTGAATATGAAATTAGGTCATTTGAAGAACTGAGAAGAAATCTAAGAGATATTGGGTGGGGTTACAATATAAGCTACAGTAACTCATGGAATGAACTCATAGAAAAAGCGAATCATCTGATGAGTAAATAACTCGGGTAAAGAGTGTCTATCGACGGGTTGTGCTGCGCCTTACTTAAGCCTTTCGAGTATATGATACCACCTGGAAAACGTTAATTCTCATGGAGGTGTACCTATATCATGATTAGAATGTGTAACCGTATGGATGTGGAAGAAATCTATCTGATAATAAACGATGCAGCAAGGGCTTATAAAGGAGTAATACCAGATGACAGGTATCATGAACCTTATATGTCAATGGAAGAACTGAATCATGAAATCAGCGATGGAGTTGAGTTTTGGGGTTATGAAGAAAACAATAAATTATTGGGAGTTATGGGGATTCAAGATAAGAAAGAAGTATCCTTAATCAGGCATGCGTATGTACGAACAAACCAACGGAACAGCGGAATAGGTACCAAGCTACTGTCTCATTTGACTACTTTGACTAATCAACCGATCTTGATAGGAACGTGGGAAGCGGCTGATTGGGCCATAAGATTTTATTTGAAGAATGGCTTTACTCTTGTCTTACCTGATGAGAAGAAAAAATTATTAAAAACGTATTGGAATATTCCTGAAAGACAAATTGAGACATCTGTAGTTTTATGTGATAGAAAGGACCGATAAAGACAAGACTAGGAGGATCTTAAGTGGGATATATCATGGAGCTCCGAAAGTTGGTTGGCACAAGACCAATCATTCTGGTTGGCGTGACAGTTCTAGTTAAGAACGCTGAAGGACATGTATTACTTCAGAAGAGAACAGATAGTTATGACTGGGGAACTATCGGTGGCTCGCTGGAACTCGGAGAATCCTTCGAAGAAGCGGCAAGACGTGAGCTTTTTGAAGAAGCAGGATTGAGAGCTGAAGAATTACTTTTTATAACCAATCTATCTGGAAAAGATTTCTACTATAAATACCCTCATGGGGATGAAGTTTATAATGCCATAGCTGTATTTGAGGCGATTAAGGTGCAAGGAATACCAACTATAAATGATGATGAAGGACTCGAATTAAAATATTTCTCACTTGAAGAACCGGTAGAAAACCTAAATCCCAATAGTTATATGATTCTAAAAAAATTAGGATATATAAGGAATTGGTAGAGACTAAATCTGAAAATTCCAATCTCGAATGTTATCAGCAAAAAACTCGGCGACCTCTCCCCGCCACAGAATATCGGGAAGCGATCGCCGCTGAGCTTCGAACTTTTTTATTGTCTACTACTTGCCGGGGTTGCGACCAGCACTTCTCGGTCTGACTCCTTTTTGGATCCGATGAAAAGCTGCACGATAATCATCGCTACGGTGACAGCGGCAAGTCCGACGAAGGCGAAAACAAAGCTGCTTGTCATATCTTGAATCCATCCAACCAAAATCGGTCCAAGCGCCCCAATTACATATCCCACCGATTGTGTCATGGCGGACCAAGAGCTTGCATCTTGTGCGTTCGAGGTTTCTTCAATCGGTAACATCAACGCGATAGGGAAGAGACCGCCGTTGCCGATGCCGAGCAGGATCGCAGCAAGCCATGGTGAACTAGAAAAGATGATAAGTAGTATCCCGGCTAAATTAGACAAAGCGCAGGCAATCATCCATAGCAGTCGGTTGGAAAAACGATGCATCAACATCGGAATCAAAAATGTTGCCGGAATTTGAACCAATGTAGAAAGTGTAAGCATGTTACCAGCATAAACCTTACTGTACCCCATATTTGAGACGGCTGGTGCAAGCCATGCGGTAACGGAGTAGAACGCGATTGCCATCATTCCGAAAAATAGGGTCAAAAGCCATGCTCTACTATTTCTCCAAGGCAGCCGCCCCGTGTTATTCTGAGAAGAGGTTTGAACAACATTCCGTTCTGCATGTCTTACGACAAATAACCACCAGGCTGGCAAAGCAATAGCGGCAAGGATTGCCCAAAACCCTAATGCGGATCGCCAAGAGCCATTAAAAGCATTTTGGAAGGGAACGGATAGTCCTGCGCTTAGGGCTGCTCCAATCACCATTGCTACGGAATAGACGCCGATCATGGAGCCGACCTGGTTGGGAAAATAACGTTTAACGAATCCAGACAAAAGCGGACCAGCAGATGCAATACCAATACCAGCGATGAGTGCTGTAATTAGCAGGAATGTATAAGAAGGCGTAAACCAACGGATCAAGGTAGCTCCTCCCACGAGCACTAGAGCTATCGATAAGATCCGTTCGATGCCATGTCGAAGCCCTATCTTGACAGCTATTGGGGAGAAGAGTCCCATACATAGAACCGGTATCGAGGTGAGCAGACTGGCAGAGGATGCGCTCATTCCGAGATCGTCCCGAATGGTCTCTAACAGCGGCGAAACTGAGGAAATCACTGGCCTCAGGTTTAAAGATGCCAAAAATAAGGCTACTCCTAAAAGTGTTGAACGTTTCATTTCTCTCTCTCCTTACTTTCTTCCTAAATCCGTGATATCGTCCCATTACCCAGATATACTCTATGCTTACTTGGGATTATTCGAGTCGGCCGATTTGTTGCGCTTACGTGGGAGGGATACATATTACCTTTCACAAAAAAATTGTAGTGATATTGGATTTGGGGGTTCCTATATATCACGGATTTAGGTTTTTGTATATGATGTTTTTCATATTTGCTAAGTTTAAAATATAAAATTTGATTGATCAATATAATGATTTCTATTAAAATAATAAGAAAAACAAATGATTATTTAGAGATGGGGCAACTATGGATCTTAGACAACTAGAATACTTTGTCGCTGTATGCGAGGAACTGCATTTTACCAAAGCGGCGGAGAAATTAGGCATGTCGCAACCGACACTCAGTCAGCAGATACGTTCATTGGAAAATGAAGTGGGGACGCCGTTGTTTGATCGGATTGGCAAACGGATTGTACTAACGGAAGCAGGTAGACTGCTGCTAGATTACAGTATCCAGATGTTCAGGATCCGTAAAAATGCAGTGGACGCGATTGATGAACTCTGCAATCATCAGCGTGGAGCTCTGGTCATAGGAGCGATCCCTTCTGATCTCGATTACAGAATTACACAATTATTAATCGATTTTCACAAGGAATTTCCTCATGTACGACTTACCGTCTTGACATCCGTCGAAGTCTTGAAGCAAGTGTTAGAGATGGAGGTAGACATTGGTATTGGGATCCTGCCTCTCCCAGATGAGCGAATTGTGAGTATTCCTTTATCCAATGAGGAGTATGTGCTGGTCGTCCCGGGGAACCACGAATTGGCGAATCGAAGCTCAATCGATATAGAGGAACTTCGCCATATTAGTACTGTGATGTATCCCAAAGGCACGCTTGGACGCGAGCTAGTCGATGATTGTTGTAGAAAGTTTGGCTTCAGTTTAGATCCTATTATTGAAACGACAACCCCTTTTTCGCTGATTCATTTAGTTAAAGCTCATATTGGCGCGACAATTCAACCTTTACCACTTATTTTATCTATGAATGATCCCGAGTTACGTACCATCAAGATCAAGAGGGGCCCAACTCGCACCATCGGTATTATTTATCGCGCTGACAGGTTTCTTAGCCATGCGGCGCAAACATTTATCAAGAAATTACAGGAAAATTTACAAGGGATAAATCCGATATGAAGGACCGTGTGGAGGGATACTCCGCACGGCTTTTTGCTTTAGTGGGGAAGATAACACAATTCTTTTAACCCTAGAGCAGATTTATGATTGATAATTTTACGTCTAAATGTATAATCATGGAAGGAGCTCAAACAACAATGACCCAGCCTAAGATATGAGCGATCTTTGGCTGGGTTGTTTTGTGAAAACTAGAAGAAGGGACTGTATGGATGGAAGCACATAGTATATTTTCAAAATCATCGATTTTCAAATTTAGAATTTCAAGAACCCTTCTAATGATCATCAAATTCGTCGCAATCCTAGGATGTTTTCAGTGGGGTGGCATACATCTACATTTTCTTTTTTATATGGGGGCTGTTCTATTTGGCTTTCTTATTGGAATGTTCAGTAAACCAGTAACGAGACATTTTGATCTAATTATAACCATACCTGCCAGCGTATATTTTGGCGTGGTCATTTTTAGAAGCATTGAAGAAGATCTAAATACCAAAATGATCTTTTTGACCCTCATCATATTCATCATTATCGTTTCTGAAACCATCGAAAATCTATTATTTCGTAAGTTACGAAGAGGTAACACAAACTAGAAGGTTGAGGTCTTGAAGGAGACGAACCATGGAAGAAGATCAATGGAGAATAGCAGCGTATGATCCGGAATGGAGAGACATGTTCCTTGAGATGGGCACGCAATTAAGGAAGTTTCTTGGGGAAATTGCGGTTCGGATCGATCATGTGGGGTCCACTTCCATCATTGGGATGGATGCGAAGCCTATCGTGGATATTCAAGTTTCTGTTGTTGATTTTGACTCCGATGATCTGTATCGGCACAAGATCGAATCCTTAGGGTTTGTTTGGCGAAAAGATAATCCGGATAAGACGAAGAAGTACTTTCGTGAGGTGCCAGGTAAACGACGGACCCATATTCATGTCAGACGTCATGGGAGTTTCTCAGAACAAATGACCCTGCTATTTAGAGATTATTTGCGGGTTCATCCCGGGGACTGTAAAAAGTATTCCAAAGAGAAACATCAACTCATGCGTTTATATAAAGATGATCGGCCTAAATATGTTGAAGGCAAAGGACCAATCGTTTGGGAAATTCTCCACCGAGCCCATTTGTGGTCTCAAGAAGTAGGATGGATACCAGGAAAATCGGATGTGTAAAGTTATTTGTACCGTATAGGAGGCTAGATGAATTGAAGAAATTTGTAGCATTCATTTCTATAATACTGATCCTATGTAGTTGTTCTAACTCCACAATTATTTTTAAAGGCGAGAGTCAAAACTGGTCCTCCACTTATACGGTCAAACATGTAAACAGCGAGTTTCATCAAACGATCTTGAAAATAAAATACAAAGGAAAAAATCTAAAAGACATTAGTGGAATTAAATATTCGTATAAGGGTATTGGGGTAGGCGGTAGTGGAGAATTACCGGATTTGTCAGTTGATGGTGTAATAAGTGCACTATCAGGAGGAAATGGTGCAATTCCACCAAAAGATTCAGTAATTAAGGTCATGATCGAATGGAACAATCGAAAAGAGGAATTAGAACTTATTTCCAAGTAACCTCGACTTAATTGGGATTAGAGAATATCAAACGTATTATTATTGTCACGAATTAGACACAAATACCAGGCCTGATAATTGGTGTCTAACGGAGAAGGGTCGAACAAGGGTTAGGCAACAAGAAGTTGAAAGACTAATATTAAACGGCAGTACAACGTTTCAGATCTGATATATTTAAAAGAAAGACATAACCTATAGGGAGATACATATGGATGTGAAGATACGCCTACTTGAAAATCACGAAGAAGTTCCCCTTGATCTATTACTGTTAGCTGATCCATCGCAAGAGATGATTGCGGAGTATTTGCAAAGAGGTCAGTGTTATGTGGGCTTGGACGAGAGAGAGCAGATTATTGCTGTCATTGTATTACTACCAACACGACCCGGAACATTGGAAATTGTAAACATCGCAGTGCGTGAAGCGTTTCAGGGAAGAGGGATCGGGAAGAAACTGATTCAGTTTGCAATGGACCAAGCAAGAGAGAAAAACGCCAAAACGATTGAAATCGGGACAGGAAACTCAAGTGTAGGACAGCTGCTGCTTTATCAAAAATGCGGATTCCGAATTACGGGGATTGATCGGGACTTTTTTATCAGACACTATCCTGAAAAAATTTATGAGAACGGAATTCAATGCAGGGATATGATCCGATTAAGTCTTGATTTATTTGAATAAGAAAGAAGGAGTTTATCATGATCCATCATGTTGAAATCAATGTATCCGACCTCCAAACAAGCAGAGCATTCTGGGATTGGATCTTTCAAGAGCTTGGATATTCGGTCTATCAAGATTGGGATCAGGGAGTGAGTTGGAGAAGTGGAACTACCTATCTGGTCTTTGTACAAACGGAACCAAACTACTTAGACATCCCCTATCATCGAAAAAGAGCGGGACTCAACCATCTCGCATTCCAAGCGAACTCCAAGGAACAGGTCGACAGGATGACGAAGCATCTGGAAGAACGTGGGGTACCTATTCTCTATAAAGACAGACATCCCTATGCCGGCGGACCGGGGCATTATGCGGTATTTTTTGAGGACCCCGATCGAATCAAGGTCGAAATCGTTGCTCCTTGATTTCAGCGAAGGTTTGCTCGTTTAGGTGAAAGTGCAGGTGAAAGATATGACGGAAAATCGCATACAAGAAATGGTCAGCATCGGTATGGAGGTCCTGGGAGCATAAGAGGGAATGGGTAAAGCATATTTGCAGCGAATATCATTTGGTTTCATCTCCTGTTACCAGCAACCTTTTACAGTTTCGTTTCGTTACAAGGGTGTAGCAAAAATCAGCATCCGAGGTGCTAGAAAACAGGAGGATGGTTTCATGAATAAATCTGCAAGAAAGAAAACGGCAGCCTTGTATATCGCAGGAGCTGCAGTACTCGGATTCATTGGGATCTCGAACAGCCTGCCGACTGTATCTGCGGCACCGCCAGCAAAGACTGCAACAGCGACGGAATCTAAAGCTTCACAGTCCGTGAACAGCTTTTTGAATAGCTTTTATAAGCCGGCCCTTAAAGGCCAATTCCCGGAAGATGAAGTCAAACCATTAAAAGCACCTACGCTTGGAAAAACCACACGTCAAGAGATCATTAAAGCTATTGGTGAGCCTGAGGAAGCGGGCACAGGGGCGAATGCCTTTGACTCATATCATGGTTCCATGGGACAACCTAGTCTTGCCTTTTCCTACAAGTCGAAGAAGCTTCAAGAAATGCGTTACTTTGGCACGGGAGTCGAGCGTCAACAGAATCTCGGCAGCATTACTCAAAAAATTTTGATGAAGCAATGGGGAATGCCCAACTCGACTTCTACCTTTAAAACGGGTAAACTCACCCAGAAAAAATTAGTGTACATCCGCGGGGATTACCAGCTGGAATTTATTTTTGACAGCAGCACGGACCTGAATCACATTAATTTGACCTACAAAGATGCGAAGTAAAAAAGCAACATAATACACAAATAAACGCCCCGGCCTAGAGCGATTCTTTAGGCCGGGGCGTTTCGCTATATTCGTTCATTTAAGGAGGAAAAACCATTCGGTGAAGGAACGCGGTGGCATGCTCACTTCTTCCGTTCTGCTTCCAACGATGAGCCTGTGATCCTTTATTGTCTAATAATCAGGATGTCTCTCGGAGGTCTTCCGGTACGCTGAATTTCAGCGATCTCTGCATTGGTCAGGTTGCGGCCAACGAGAACAAGTGAAGAAGTTACGTTGTTGAAGCCGAGGTTGCCCAGGTTGGCCACATTTTGACTGCCCCGGAATACCCGGATCGAACCTTGGAAGTTCGTTCCCGAGAACAATACCAGGGTGACGCGGTTGCTTTGCACAATATTTCTGAGCCGGAAGCTGGTCAGTGCATTATTAAATCTGAACGCTCCCAGATCGCGGACAGCGACCCCGCCGCGTCTGAAGAGAATCCGGCGGCCTGTAAAATTAGCACCTGACCATAATGCAAGACGTACATCGCGGTTTGCCAAAATCTATCACTCCTTTTCATAGGGATGATATATTCTATTTCCGTTTCTATGAATCGGTGTGGACAAGAGAGCAGGGTACTCGTTGGAATTTTGCGGGAATTTTTCGGGGACATATGCGGAAGCACAACCTAGCAAAAGTTGCCATCTTGATAGAGCGCAATATTTTGCAACTGCGGCACCATAATTACCATGGGAACTGTAATTTTTACCCATTAAGATAGAAATCAAGATGTAAATGCTTTCTAGTATCGCTATCGAGGAGGATTAGAGATGGAAATGAGTGATGATGATGTTCAAACTCCTGATTGTTGACGATGAGTTATTGATGCGCATGGGGATCCGTTCGATGGTTGAATGGGAGCAGCAGGGATTCTGTCTCGCCGGAGAAGCATCAAATGGGAAAGAAGCGCTGGAGCTGGCGAGAAGCGTTCAGCCTGACTTAATCATTACAGATATCAAGATGCCTCTAATGGACGGTTTGCAGTTGATCCGCGAAGCCCAAAGGGTGATTCCAGGCTGCAAATTCGTGATTCTAAGCTATTTTAATGAGTTTAGTTATGCGAAAGAAGCGATGCAACTGGGGGCTGTCGATTATCTGATCAAAAATGAGATTACGCCGGAGGGATTGGTTCAATTACTGGAGGGCGTTCGGCAGAAGCTGTTGGCCGAGAGGGCTTCATCCGGTGTAAACGAACCGGCGGTAAGTTATTTGGAAAGCCTTTCGTATCTTAAAGAAAATCTGTTCAAAGACTGGATCAGCGGGCTGCTGGAGGTCAATGAAGCGGTCATGAAATCTGAGCAGCTTCATGTCCGCGTTCGTTCCGCCGAATTGCGGGTGATAAAATTTCGTCTGGACCATTTTGAAAGGGTGCGTAAGAAGTACGTTGAGAAAGACGAGAAACTGCTGCGTTTTTCCATTCTTAATATTTTGGAAGAGATGATTCCGAGAAAGTGGGAGAAGGAGGTCGTCATTGAAAGCTCCTCCGATTATTTACTCATCATCAATACGGTTCAAAGTGAGTCCGAGCTTTCAGAGGTCCATCAATTATGCAGGGATATTCAACAAGCGATGAAGGATTTTATGAACGTCACGTTTTCTGTAGGTGTAAGTTCGATCATCCCAAGCTTAAAGTGCTTGAGAACGGCGTACCGCGAAGCGGATCAAGCCCTACAAAGCCGATTTTTTTGGGGAACCGGTCAAATTTTGATTTATGAAACCCCTAAAATGAACCATGGATCAAAGAAAAGGTCTGGTTTACCGTTGGAGGAATGGAAATCGGAATTTCGAAATGCATTAGAGAGTCGTAAGGAGGAGAAACTGGCAGACGCGCTCCTAGAGATACGGCGAAATCTAGTTGCTGAGGAGGCAAGCGAGCGCGAAATTCGGGAGTTCTATATGGGATTAGCCGAGATCATCAGCACCGAAGGTTTCTCCAAGTGCACGTGTCGGCTGCCACAGGTGGAAAGGCTGCCGTATGAAGCGGTATTGACCGCAGAGAGCTGGGATGAGATCCACCGTATAGTTCTGGAATATGCGAAGCAGTGCATCGCCACGGATTATCCGTTACCGGAGAGAAGCTATGCGGATCTGGCGGCTGATTTGATCCACCGAAATTATGCCGAAGAGATTTCGCTCATTAGCGTAGCCAATCAGATCAACGTCAATCCCTCGTATCTCAGTCGGGTCTTCAAGCAAGAAAAAGGTGAGAATTTCATTTCGTATTTGACCCGAGTGCGAATCGAACGCGCCAAATCGATATTAGAGAATCGAAGATATAAAATATCGGAAGTAGCCGAGAAGGTCGGGTATCGCAATTATCCGTATTTCAGCAAAATTTTCAAGAAATTTGTTGGTATGAGTCCTGAGGAATATCGCGGATAATCCCACCGACTTTACTTGGAAAGGGGCTCTGTGTGAATCGATGAGAAAGCGCTTACCATTCGTTAGCATTAAATCGAAAATCGTGATTATCTGTCTAACGGTCATCATCGTGCCGATCTTGGTGATGACGGTCATCTCCTATTTCTCTTCCCAAAATCAATTGGAACGAAAGTATACGGAATTATTGATGGAAGTCGCCAAACAGACGAATATCCGCATTGACGAGTATTTTAAGGAAATTGAGAAGATTTCGCTGGTAACGACTTTTGGAATGAACAACCCGGATCATCCCACAGAGAAAATTTACCCGATCCAAGAGTTTCTTCGAGACGACAGCGAACAGAACAAAAATGAAGTCTATGGCATGCTGATGAACTACATCATGATGAAAGATCAAGAAATCTCCATCTATGTATACAATCTAAACGGCGGGCAGGATCTGATTGTTGGTACCAATCAGCCTTATAACTACCGTTATCGTCCGACCCAAGAAGAGTGGTTTCAATCTTTTCAAGTTTCCACCAGTAAAATGATGATCCTTGATACTCACATCGACAGACAGACTCAAAACAACACCTTGGCCATCTCGCATGTTCGCAAGATCTTGGATACGGACAGCGGGACTCTGCTTGGCTTCATGGTCGTTAGTATTGATCTCGACGTCATTGAGATTGCCAGCAATCGGCTGCAAGAGTCGTTGCGGAAGCGATTCACCATTGTGGACGAATCGGACAACATCATATATAACAATGATTTTTCGTTAATTGGTCAGAAATTTTCAGAGACGATTCGGCCTAACCGGACGGATCATCTTATGGTCGCCAGCCGATTTGAACGTCAACGCTGGACGACCTATCTCTATATGCCGAAGAAAGAGCTCTCGGCGGAGGGAAATCTATTACGACACAACCTATACTTGCTGGCTACGCTGATGTTAATCTTCCTCGCGATCGTTTCCATTCTATTATCTACTGTGATTACACATCCCCTAAAAAAACTGATGAGAAATATCCTGCTGGTCGAGAAGGGGCAATTTGATCAGGTGCAAGAGATTCGTTCTCATGACGAAATCGGACATCTATCTACTCGGTTTCAAAGAATGTCGCATGAATTAAAACGGCTTGTCGAACGGATCCAACAAGAGGAGAAGGACAAGGCTACCGCCGAAATCCGCGCGTTGCAGTCCCAGATCAATCCTCATTTTCTATACAATACCTTGGGATCTGTGAAATGGATTGCCTCCATGCAGCAAGCGAACAAAATCGTGGAGATGACGGATGCGCTTATCGAGATGCTGTTTTATGCCGCTCGTTCCGAAGACGCATTGGTTACGGTTCGCCAGGAACTGGATAACCTGCGCAATTATATGATCATCCAGAAAGTACGCTACTACAACCGAATACGACTGGAAATCCAAGCGGACGAGGATACCCTCGATGAACGCATTCCAAAGCTGATTCTTCAGCCGTTGGTGGAGAATGCGATTTTCCACGGGTTGGCATGGAAAGAGGAGAGCGGTACGATCACGATCAACGTCGAGCGTTCGGGCAACGATATCTCGATCACCATTCAAGATAATGGCGTCGGTATGGACGATGAAACCCTCCATTCTCTTACCGATTCACTGGCCTATGCGGAGAAGGGGGAAGCCCAAAATATTGGACTTTATAATGTGATGCGGCGTCTTAAGCTTCATTATGGAGAGAATCATGGATTTGAGTTGAAGAGCAAGTGGGGGGAAGGCACCACCATCCGCATGGTTCTTCCGAATTTAACGTAAGATCTAGCCTCCATGACTGCGGGTTAGGCGGAATAACACTTTTTTTACTTTGCTTATATCATTTTTACTTCTTTCAAAATCCTTGGGTGATTCTGCGCACAAGACGTAAAGAATCTAACATCAAATCGTCATTTTCGTTGATTTCTTGCGGCCTGACGCTTCTTCTACAATATAGGCGAAAGTATTCCATACTCATGAGGGGGGCAAGTATGAACAGAAAGCTAGTTTCCGTTTTATTATCCTTATCCTTATCCTTTGTTCTTGTACTGGTATCGGCCTGCAGTAATTCTACAAATTCGAGTCAACCTGCTGTCAATGGAGAAGAACCTAAACAGGCAACAAATGAAAAAGGAGAAGTCGATTATGCGTTTGGCTCCTACGAAGAAACGGTCACCCTTCATACCGTTCGTGCCGAATATGCTTCTGCGCAATTTCCTGATGGCGATGATATGACCAAGAACATCTGGACGCGAGCGTATAAAGAGCGCTTCAATATTGACGTCGTAACGGATTGGGTAACCGACGAGTATGATACGAAATTAAATTTGGCGATATCCTCCAAGAAGCTTCCCGATGTGTTCCATGTCAATCCGACTCAATTGCAGCAATTGATTAAGGCGGATATGATCATGGATCTAACCGAAGTGTTCAATAAGTATGCCTCGGATCGTGTAAAAAGCTATATGGAAGCCGATCGCTCCAGTTATGAATCGGGAATGAAAGACGGCAAATTATACGGGATTCCTCAGATGCATTGGGGGATCATTGATCAGCCGGATTACATCTGGATTCGCAATGACTGGAAAGAAGAACTTGGTTTGCCGGACCCGAAGACGATCGACGACCTTAAGAATATCGCGCTTAAATTTAAAGAAGCCTATGGCGGATTCGGCATGGCCGTGGATCAGACGCTCGATTATTTGAATCTTCTGGCCGTCGGTTGGGGGGCTCACCCGGATATGTGGATCCCGGGCGAAGACGGGAAACTGGTATACGGAACGATTCAACCCGAGATGAAGAACGCCCTGGCCGATTGGGCGGAATGGTACAAACTGGGCATCATTGATCCGGAATTCGCCATTAAAGACTTTAGCGCTATGAACGCAGGTGTGGTGTCAGGCAAGGCAGGCATCCAACCTTATTATCAATGGTGGGGATATAACCCTGGTGTAGACGTCGTCACCAACTTGGGCAAAGAGGCGGTATTTTATCCGTACAATATTCCAACCGTCGACGGGAAGCCAGCCGCGCATTCCATTTTCTTTGCCAACGGAGTTTATACGGTAGTTAATAAGAACTGCAAAAATCCCGAAGCGGTTATCAAATTACTCAATTTCTATGCCTACATGCTGGATGAAGGAGCACAGAATGAGGATCCCGAAACCTTATCTGCCTTTTTGGATAATGATATTGCTCACGTTACCGGGGCATTCAAAATTATTAACCCGGAAACCGACTATACCCAGTTCGAGCATGTGAGTGAAGCGCTGAAAACCAACGACACGAGCAAATTCACGACAAGCGGGATGTGGCAGAAGTATAACAACAGCGTAGAGTTCAAGAAAAACGGAACTCCAGCGGCTACAGGTGATTATCTTCAACAAGGCAGCCCGAAGCCAGCGTACGGTCTTGCCAAGTCTATTCTTGACAACGAACAATATATCAAGACCGCGTTGTGGGGCGCTCCGCCCGAGGTGCTCGTCAAGTATGGATCGACCTTGGATGACATCCTCACGGAAGGCTTTACCAAAATTATCATGGGTGCAGAAAGCATTGATTATTTCGATAAGGTAGTTGAAAACTGGCGGACAGCCGGCGGTAACGAAGTAACTGAGGCCGTTAACGAAATGTACGGGCAATGAACGGAGGATCAAATCATGCTCAACAAATTATGGCGTCAGCGAGCCTTCCATCTCATGCTCATCCCGGGAGTGGTTCTGGTTTTTATTTTCAGCTATCTTCCCTTTTACGGATTAATTATTTCCTTTCAGGACTATAATCCTGGGCTAGGTTTCAACTCCCCCTGGGTCGGCATGGAGAATTTTCACCACGTCTTTCAACAGCCGAATTTTATAAGAACGATCTGGAATACCCTGTACATGTCCATCTTCAAAATTATCGGCGGCATTGTCGTCCCCGTCATCTTTGCATTGCTGCTGAATGAAGTAGCTCATACGTTTATTAAACGAACGTTTCAAACGTTGGTTTATTTGCCGAACTTCCTGTCGTGGGTGATCATGGCGGGTATCATGATTGACATTCTGAGCTCGGAAGGGATTGTCAATTCGTTTCTCGGCTTATTCGGGGTGGGCCCTATCTCTTTTCTAGGTAGTCCCTCCATCTTTCCTTGGACCATGATTGTGACGGATATCTGGAAGGGATTTGGGTTTGGAACCGTCGTTTATTTAGCGGCCTTAACAAGCATTGACCCTGGTTTGTACGAGGCTGCGGTCATGGATGGAGCGAGACGCTGGAAGCAAACGCTCTATATCACCTTGCCGTTGCTTGCTCCTACCATCGTGCTCATGTCCGTATTATCCCTGAGTAATGTACTGAACGCAGGGTTTGACCAGATATTTAACCTGTATTCCCCGGCTGTTTATGAATCCGGTGACATTATCGACACTTATGTATATCGCCTCGGAATCCAGCAAGCGCAATATTCCGTGGGAACCGCAGTAGGTTTATTTAAATCGGTTGTTTCCTGCGTGATGGTCGCCTTGTCCTATTTCTTGGCGGATCGGGTTGCCGGCTATCGAATCTTTTAGCGGGGAAAAGGAGGCTATTCGATGATATTAGACCGCAGTCCGGGACGTAGGCTGTTTCAAGCGGTAAACTACGTGATCCTCATATTAACATCGCTGCTTTGTATTCTGCCCTTCGTGAACCTGCTTGCCGTCTCTTTCAGCGGCAGTGCTGCTGTCTCGGCGGGGGAAGTCGCCTTTTGGCCGGTTGATTTCAATACAAAGGCTTATGCGTTTGCGATCAAAGGCGGGGAGTTTTTTCAAGCCTTATGGGTATCTGTCCAGCGCGTCCTATTAGGGACGCTTGTGAATCTTGTATTAATGGTGCTTACCGCTTACCCTCTGTCCAAATCCAAAGAGAAAGTAGCGGGGCGCGGGCTCTATATGGGATTTTTCGTGATCACCATGCTGTTTAACGGAGGGCTTATTCCGAATTATCTGATCGTTGTCAAAGCGGGGCTGATCGATTCCATTTGGTCTTTAATTCTGCCGGGGGCGCTTCCAGTTTTCAGCATGATTATATTAATGAACTTCATTCGGGGCTTGCCGGAAGAGATCGAGGAATCGGCCACTATCGATGGGGCGGGGCCTTTGCAAATTCTGATTCGAATTCTAATGCCAGTCTTAAAGCCGGCGCTGGCCACCGTCGGATTATTTAGCATCGTCGGTCATTGGAACTCTTGGTTCGACGGCATCATCTATATGAACGACACCGCCAATTACCCTCTGCAAAGCTATTTACAGACGCTGTTGCTGAATTTCGAGCAAATTATGCAGCGATCCAACAACGATTATACACAGCTCTTGGCGATGATGAATGTAAGAACGGGACGCGCCGCTCAACTCTTCCTGGGAGCACTTCCTATTTTGGCCGTTTATCCTTTCTTACAGAAATACTTTACGAGCGGCCTTGTCCTCGGCAGTGTGAAGGCATGATGAACAAGGGGGAGCGTTCGTCAATCTAGACAGTATCGACGAGGAATGTTCAAGAACCCCAGAGGCTCAGATGAAAGTCATCTAAGCCCTTGGGGTTCTTGTTATTTCTGTTTTTAATCGTTCAAACCATTCCAGGTTAACCAAGTGATGGGCTCGGGAGTTTTCGTTCATGAGGCGGAAGTAATCGAGAGTGCCCGGAATCTCCTGCGTACTGGACAGGTATTCATCCAAAAGTGCAATTCGGGATTTGGTCTGATCGATTTGCGACTGGATCAGCTCTAGCAGCTTGTCTTTGTCATATTCATCAGCAAACAGAAGCGCTCCATAAAATTGCAGGTTCACATACTCCGATTTGGTGCCGTATTGGACCATTAACTTTTCGAACTCTGCCCTTCCGGAGGGGGTGATTTTGTAGTTTCGCGTTTCGCGTCTGCTGGTTGTGGACTCTTGCTGGATCTGTTCAATCCAACCTTTCTCTTCAAGCTGCTGCAGATTGTAATAAAACGACCCCTTGGTGAAATTAACGATGTACTTGTAATGGCGTTGTTCCATGAGGGCTAGCAGCTCGTAGCCGTGAGCGCCGGGATTCTGGATCAGTAAGCCAAGGATCAGTAAGGGGATCAAGGCATCATCACCTTCGCCATCCTAGCTTCGAATTCTGCGTAGGTGATTTTACCCAATGCCAAATCCATGCTATGGAGGTAAATCAGTTCGTTTTTTGAATAGTTACGCTCCACGTTCAGCGACTGTTCTTCTCCCGGAAGGGGCTCCAGGACATGACGTTTTTTCGAAAAAGCCTCAAAATACCGGTAGCCAAATTTACGCTGCGAAACCGCATCGATATGAATCCCATCCGGATTCGCGGTTAATTCCGCTGCCGTTACAAAATAACAATTTGGATGCGTGTTGGCATAACGCTGTAATTGCTCATTAACTTGTTGATATTCCGTCGCGTGCTGTCCAAACCCGGTTTTTCCTAAGAAATCCCCAAGCCCGCCAAGGATCAGCGGCACTTCATCATCCAGATTTAACTCGTTTCTCAAGGTCTCAATGATCAAGGCGAATTTCTCGTAGTAGGTTTCATGAAGTGAACCATAACTATCACTTTCTCCCTGATGCCAAAGAATCCCGCAGATTTGACTGGACTGCTGAGCGAAGCGGGCTTCGGATAAGGCATGCTGAAACAGGGTACCTTCCGGATGCCAATCCTTTAAGGAGCTGCCTCCTTCCGCACAAGGAATCAACCCGATTTCCTCATCGGGATGTGCCTTTGACCAGGCATCAGCAAAGGATGCCGCCAAGCTAACGCCAGAGACCGGACGGTCGTAATTGATCGGCTCCGTCATCATCTGCCACTGCCCGTTGCGCAGCATTTTGATTTTCTCATTATAGATCGGATCGACTTCATGCAAAAATCCACGACCCGCCATATTCGACTGACCTAACATTAAAAATGACTTGATCATCAGCTTAACTCCTTTATCTCGACTCAATAGTCTAATTAGACTATTGTTAGCTTATAACAGACTTGGGCAATAGTCAAATGAATGCGGGATGATGAAGGTCTGTTCTGCAATTGGCATTAAGAGCTTGCCTTTTTTCTCGGTGAAGACCAAGTCCTCCCATGCTTCATCAGACAACTTCTCCATTTACGGAAAATATGTCTATCTGGAGAACGGGGATTGCAACCATAGCATTACAGATACGGGCGCGCTGGAGCGGTTCTTGCTTTAGGTTGGAAAATAAAATCGAAGCAAATCTGAGGCGGGTTGAATGATTCAGTAATATGCTTTGAGGGAGGCACTCTCAATGAAAAAAGCACTAAAACTCTTCCTGATGTTTTCCGTGATCTTACTTTGCTTGGTTCAACCTGTATCGGCTGCGACCAGCACGGTGAAGCTCAAGGTGACGCTCGTCCGCGTGGAACTGGTGGAAAACAGTCACGTGGGTAACGAGTGGTATACCACGGCATTGGTGAATGGCAAAGAGATCGAAGAAGGCTCAAGTGTTACTTTGAAACTTAAATCATCGGAGAGCCTAAAGTTAAAGGCGTATGCGGAAGAGCAGGACAAAATCCCCGAGAGCGGCTCGGCTAACGCAACGGTGAAAGTGTCCTCGGTGACCAAGGACATCACCAAGTCACTTAAGGTAAAGGTCACCGAAAATCGAGGCCGATATTCCGGGAATACAGCGGAATGGAAATTTACGTTTAAGGTGCAAAAGTCAAAATAAATCAAGGAGAAGGGCCTATCCAACAGTCGGAAAGGCCCTTCTTCCTGCGCTTGGCGTGCCATCAAGCCCGCTCCGCCACCCGCCATCGCTCCGCGCTGCGCGGGTTCTTCTTGTAATCGTTGGGCGTGACGCCGACCTCTTGCTTGAACAGCTTGGAGAAGTAGGAGTAGTTGGCATAGCCAACTTGGTTGGCGACAGCGTACACGGACAGTTTGGTCGTTTCGAGCAGCTGCTTGGCGACGGAGATCCGGACTCGGATGATGTAACTGCCCAGCGAAATCCCCGTTTCTTTCTTGAATAAACGGGCGAGGTAATCCGGGTTGAGGTAGACAACCTCCGCGAGATCGTTCCGGGTCAGCTCATCTCCGTAATGGGCGTGGATGTACTGCTTGATCTCTTCAGCAACGGATTTCGGTTCCGCCGCAAAATCCCGATAAGCCATGGCTGTATTCACCAAGTAAGTGACATACTCCTGCATGTCTTCGATCGAATGGAGTGACTGCGCCAACAGCTGCTCATTGGCCCGTGCCGCATATAATTTGTGCGCTTCGATTCCTTTTAACTTTAAGAAGGCGTAGACAAGTTGCACAATATCCAGACGGAACAAGGCGAGGCTGGAAGTGTCCAGCGTTTTGCGGTCCAAGCAGTCGCGAAGGTATCTCGCCGTCTCGGCAAGGAACGAAGCCGAATCGTTCTGATGAAGCAGCTCCTCCAGACGGGTCAGGTTCGGGGGATGATATACTGGTTGCTTTTTCAAATCATCGCGCTCTGCCCAATAGGTTCGGTTGCGGGTTTTGGTTAAGCTCTCGTTCATCATCAGCAGCTGGTGCAGCGCGTGGCCAATTCGTTCCAGCTGATCGGAGAGGCCCACTAAGCAGCAAGCATCACAATGCAAATAGGCGTTGGCTCGGCGAATCCCTTCAGAGCACAATTCCGCAAGTACGCTGGGGTTCGGCGGAGCATTCCACTTGAGGATAGCCATCCATTGATGCTCTTTCACCTCCAGGATCGTCTCGGCGGTAAACTGCGAATGATGCAGCAGCTCGCTCATTACATTCCCAAGGGCAAAATCGAACAGTCCTTTTTCCTCCCGCCCCAAGCTGCCGCTATATGGGAATACGTGAATCAGCACCGGCTGGAGGATATCGGACGGAAGGTAGGCAAGCTGCTGATCTTCCACCGCCTGAATCACCGCTGCCGGCTTAAGTGGGGCGGTAAGGCTTGCGCTCACCAGCTTACGCCAGAAATATTCCAAGAGATTGGCCTGATTTCGCTGCCACAGTACCCCTTCTTGCATCGCCTTCTCCCGCTGCTGCTGTTCCTCGGCTCGGGCGATCGCCTTACGAAGGATCAGCATCAGCTTATCGAACTCGATGGGCTTCAAGAAGTACTCGAAGCTCTGCAGCTCAATCGCTTTCTGCGCATAATTGAAATCCGCATAGTTCGTCAGGAAGATCGCTTGAACGTTGTAATTCTCTTCCCGAATCCAGGCGAGCAGCTCCAGCCCGCTCCCCTGCGGCATCTCGATGTCAGAGATCAGGATTTGTATCGGGTACTGTTGCAGGATGTCGCGAGCCAGGGCGACGTTGTTTGCGGTATAGAGCTTATCAATGCCCAGCGCCTTCCATTCGATTTTCTTCTCTAAAGCAGCGACAACATAAACATCGTCATCCACAACTAATGCGTTCATACTGCCACGCTCCTGTTCATCCCAACTTCTGCTGGGAGGGATAAGATCACACATGCACCGCCGTTCTC
Organism: Paenibacillus sp. J14; assembly: GCF_000518465.1. Classification (NCBI taxonomy): domain Bacteria; kingdom Bacillati; phylum Bacillota; class Bacilli; order Caryophanales; family Paenibacillaceae; genus Paenibacillus; species Paenibacillus sp. J14. Next base: position 25,816 of record NZ_JADQ01000019.1, read on the forward strand.
CCGATTGGAGAACGATACGACTGCATCCCCGTTGTAGAGAGACTCCAAACGCTTCAGCGTATTCATGATTCCGATATGGTTGCCAGCGGATTGATCCAAGGGGGTGCCGTTCTGCAGACACTCCAGAATTTCCGGTGGAAATCCGGGCCCGGTATCGGTAATTAGGATCGTCATGCGATCCTCGCTCCTCGCACGCTCCCATCGCACCGAGAGCGCGATGTGTACTTGTGAAATCCGGGACACCGCATATTTAACGGCATTTTCCACAAAAGTCTGCAGGACGAGCGGCGGGATTCGCACCTCCTCAGCCCAATCTTCCTCCGCATCGATCGAATAGACCAGTGCATCAGGATAGCGGTGCTTCTGAATATCTAGATAAATCCGCACATGCTCAATTTCGTCTCTTAACTTTACGAAATTCCCGTTGTTCTGAAAGATGTAACGGAAATACCGCGAGGTGGACAAAGCCATCTGCTCGATTTCCCGGTACAGCTGCATTTGCGCCATGCTATAAATATTCGTCAGACAATTCAGGAAAAAATGCGGATTAATCTGCAGCTTCATATAATCCAATTGGATTCGCTGCTTCTCCAGTTCCCGTTCGTACAAGTCGATTTTAAATTTCTTGATCTGGTCGACCAGGTTCATAAATTGCTTATTGGCTCTTTCCAGCTCGACGATCTTACTGCTCTCGAAGGCCAGCACCTCCCCTTCCTCCGTCCAAAACGCCAGATTATAGGAGAAGCTCTTGATCGGTAGAAGGACTTTGTTGCGGAAATAGAGCAGGATGAATCCCAGGCTGCAGGTGATCATGACCGCGAGCAGAAGAATTAGCAGCTGGGCGATCATGATTTTCTCGAAGGTTCCAAACTGGATGACCAGCTTGACGTGAAAAGTCGCGTCCGTGAACTCCCCATTCACCGTCGTTCCGCCCTTGAATAAGTTCTGAAAAAATGAGGAGCGTCGATCCTCATCCATCCATGCGCCGTTATTGGAGATGGGGCTGGTTAAGGCCTGACCGCGATCATCCACCAGGGAGACATACCCGTTCTTGCCGAGATTCAGTTCACGTAAAGGACGAATCAGTTGATCTGCTGACACCAGGCTGATCATGTAGCTGTCGTGATACGGGACGATGTTGGTAATATAGTGCCTGCCGTTAATTTCAACGGGAGTCCACTTGGAGTAAATTTTCTCGTAAACGTCCCGGCCCGCTTCTACGTTGGCAACAACCTGTTCCTTTAGCTCCAAGTAATCTGAATACGGGATGCTGATTGGCGCGCAGTTAAGGAAGAAATCCTGGTTCTTTAAATACACGAAGAAATTGTATTCCTGGCCGTAGTTTTTTTGCAGCTCATTAAAACGTTTGTGCAGATTTTCATTCCCCTCAAAAAACGCCACGCTGTTCATCGGATGATCGTTCATCGCCTGCAAGTTCTCATCGTTCGCCAACGTCCAGCCCGTATAGTGGTTAATATAAGCGAAATCATGGTTGATCCGGTTGATGTACAAATCCGCCGTATCTTGCAGAAACCGCGTGGATTGCTGCTTGACGATCGATACTGCCGATAAGCTGATCACGAAATCCAGGATCAGGACGATGAAGGAGATCAGAAACATGATGTTCACGTAGTGCCGAATTGGATATTGTTTGTTTTTCGCTCTTTTGACCATGTTCCCCTCGCCTCTTCCTGCCGGAACTAGCTTGTTCTGACTGATGTGAAAACATCCATGAATGCGCTGTCATTGGTGTTAACCCTATTATAATTCCTTCCTATAGAAAAAGAAGACCGAATCCATCCCACGACATCGGAAAGTCCGGAAAGCGTCAAATCAAGTCCGGATTCTGATATTCCCTTCTGCTGCTTATTGAGGGGACAAGCTTCAAAATCACGAGAGCCTATGAACAGAAGTCCGTTTACTGCCGACTTGGAGTCCGATAAACGCCCCGGCCCAGCGCTATACTCAAGACATGAAAGCCGCCGTGTAGGCGGAAGGCATGCCTAGGGAGTTTAGACAATCAAGAAGAAGGAGGGGATGAAATGAAATCCGGCGCAGTGAGCCTAAGGCGAACGCTTGGACAAATCAAAAGAAATCGGGGACTTTACCTGCTGCTGTTGCCTGCGGTGGTGCTGACGCTGTTATTCGCGTACAAACCGATGTACGGCGTGGCCATTGCGTTCAAGGATTACAGCCCGGCGCTGGGCATTGGCGGCAGTCCTTGGGTAGGGTTTAAGCATTTTGAGAAATTTTTTCACTCATATCAATTTAAGGCGACGATTCGGAACACCATCATCATCAGCTTATACAGTATCGCCACGTTTCCAATTCCAATTGTGTTGGCGTTGATGGTGAATCAGATGCGGGCAAACCGGTTCCGCCGTTTCTTTCAGACCGTTTCGTATATGCCGCATTTCATTTCTACCGTTGTAATGGTAGGGTTGATCCTGATTCTGCTCTCCCCGAGTACTGGCCTAGTGGGGAATCTCTACAAGCTGTTCGGAGGAGAAGCCCCCGACATCATTGGCTCTGCCGCCTGGTTCAGCAGCATCTACGTCTGGTCGGATGTGTGGCAGCATGTGGGATGGGACAGCATCATTTACATCGCCGCATTGTCTACAGTGGACCCCAGCTTGTACGAGGCAGCAACCGTTGACGGAGCCAGCCGCTGGCACAAAATCCGTTACATCGATATTCCGATGCTGATGCCGACGGCAATAACGCTGCTCATTTTGCGGGTTGGCGGCCTGCTGGGAGTTGGGTTCGAGAAGGTCTACCTGATGCAGAATGACTTGAATATTACCGCAAGCGAAATTCTCTCTACGTACATTTACAAGATCGGCCTGCTAAGCAGCCAGTACAGCTTCTCCTCGGCGGTCAACCTGTTTAACACGCTGATTAACTTCCTGCTGCTGATTCTAGTGAACCAGATCTCTAAGAAATACAGTGAGAACAGCCTGTGGTAGGAAAGGGGGAGAAAGAGATGAAAATGGAGACAGCCCATTCTGTATCCAGTCCAGCCGTGCAGCCCATCAACAATCGGTCTTCCGACAAAGTGATGGAAGTGCTGCTCTATGTTTTTGCGGTGCTGTTTCTGATTGTGATCATTTATCCGCTTTATTTTATCGTGATTGCTTCCTTCAGCGATCCTTCAGCAGTGGCGAACGGGCAGGTGTGGTTTTTTCCCAAGGGGTTTACTCTGGATGGCTATAAGGAGCTGCTGAAGCACGATAATATTTGGATTGGCTACAGAAACACGATATTGTATACGGTAGTAGGCACGGCTATTGGCCTGATCGTGAACGTGTCGGCGGCGTACGCGCTGTCGCGGAAGGATTTGATCGGACGAAAATTCCTTTCTTTATTTTTCATCTTTACGATGTTTTTCAGCGGCGGGTTGATCCCGACCTTCCTGACGATTCGGGATTTCCATCTATACGATACATTTCTAGTGATGGTCCTGCCGTTTTCCGTGGTTGTGTACGATATCATCGTGGCAAGGACGTTCTTTCAATCAAGCATTCCTGAGGATTTGTGGGAGGCGGCGCAAATGGACGGCTGCGGAAACCTCCGATATTTCGCCCAAATTGTGCTGCCCCTGTCCAAGGCGATCATTGCCGTCCTGGGGTTATGGATCGCAGTGGGTTACTGGAACTCTTACTTCAATGCTTTGATTTATTTAAAAAATCCAGACCTGCACCCCCTGCAGCTTATCCTGCGTAACATCCTGATCACCAACCAGATGCAGTCCGGCATGGGAACCGGAGAAGCGGCGCAAATCGCGCTTCGGCTCGCCAATTTGATGCGATACTCCGTCATTATTATCGCTACCGTCCCGATCATGTGCGTATATCCCTTCCTGCAGAAGTATTTCAATCAGGGGGTGATGATCGGCGCGGTCAAGAGCTAGATGGACACGTAAGGCATGGTACAATCTAAGAATGGGGGAACGAGCAATGAGCAAACATTCTGGTAAATTATTAGTCAAAAAATGGACCTCGCTTATACTTGCGGGAACGCTTGCTTTTAGCCTCGCGGGGTGCGGCGGCGGTAAATCTGCGGATTCCAGAAGTCCGGCGCCAAGCGATACGAGCCTTTTTAATAAAGAGGGGCTGCCGATTGTCAATGAACCGGTCACGCTGAAAGTGTTAACGATGCGTTGGGGAAACATGGGCGATACGTTTACCCAGAATCAGTGGCTGAAGGATTTGGAGAAGAGTACGAACGTCAAAATTGAATGGCAGGTCGTATCCTCCAACGATTGGAACGAACAAAAGTCGATTATGCTGGCCAGCGGTACGCTGCCGGATATTATTTTGGGCGACCAGACGTTCTCCGACTCCGATATCGTGAATAACTTAAGTTACTTTCGTCCACTGGACGAGTACATTGATCAATACATGCCGAACCTCAAAGCCGCAATGGCCGAGACACCGGAGCTGAAGAAGATCAGTACGTTCCCGGATGGCAAAATCTATTCCTTGCCAACCCGGTTGCCGTCGCGTCCAAAAACGAAAAACCAGCCGGTCATCAACAAGGCTTGGCTGGATAAATTGGGACTCCAAGTGCCGGACACGATTGATGATCTATACAACGTGTTGAAAGCGTTTAAGGAGCAGGATCCGAACGGCAACGGGAAGGCGGACGAAATTCCGTATACCGAAACAGGGTTGTCTCCGGATTTCCTGAATCCTTTTGGCATTACTGATATCAACGCCACTAATATGCTGGTGAAGGACGGTAAACCGGTGTTCTATCCAACCAGCGAGGAGTACAAGGAAGGCTTGAAATATGCCCATAAGCTGTATGCGGAAGGCCTGATCGACAAAGAGCTGTTCACTCAGGATGCGACGATGACGTCGGCGAAACAGCAAAATGCGGATGCTCCGATTGTTGGATTTACGAACCAATGGACGCCGGATGCGGTATTTGGCAAATGGAGTGATCAGTATATCGCCATTCCGCCGATTGCAGGTCCCGACGGGAAGCGGTACAATCCGGGGAATCCCAACGGCATGAGCTTTAACCGTAACGAGCTGTTGATTACGACTTCCTGCAAATATCCGGAAGTGGCCGCCCGTTGGGCTGATCAGTTCTATATGAACGAAGCGAGCATCCAGAACTTCTGGGGTGCGATCGGTACGGTCATTCAGAAGAATGACGATGGGACCTATACTTTGATGGATCCACCGGCCGGAACCAGTGCAGATGCCTGGTACTGGGAGCAATCGCTGCGGGATTTTGGACCGAAATACGTCAGCCCTTCCTTCGAGAAGAACATTGTTCTTAACCCGAAAGCGGGCGACGGCTTGAAGCTGGAGATCGACAAAATGGGCAGCGAATACGTGACTACGCCATTCCCGAATGTGATGTATACGGCTGAAGAGTTCCAGGAGCTCCCAACCCTAACTACGGATATCGATACCTATGTATCAACGATGCGCGCCCAGTGGGTAACCAAAGGCGGCATCGACGAAGGCTGGGATGCTTACGTGAAGCAGCTGAACGCCATGGGCTTGGAGAAGCTGCTGAAAATCCGCACCGACGCCTACGACCGTTATATGAGCGTGAATTAACATCTTATCGCTTAGGAACCGCTCTGCATATGCAGGGCGGTTTTTGTATTCTTAATTCATGTAGGCAGGTCTGGATCTCCCCGGCGGCGAATATAGCCTTAGATATCCATACAAGCCATTAAGCAAAGGAGGAGCCCCATGAACGAAGAGCAGATCAAGAGATCCGGAAATCCCGTATTTCCAGGCTGGTATGCGGACCCGGAAGCGAGGATTTTTCAGGATCGATATTGGATTTACCCGACGTACTCGGCCCCTTATGATGAACAGACCTTTTTTGATGCTTTCTACTCTACGGATTTGACGGAGTGGACGAAGGTGGAGCGCATCCTGACGATGGACGACATCGCTTGGGCGCGGCGAGCGTTATGGGCCCCATCGCCGATCGAACGAAGTGGTAAGTTCTACTACTACTTTGCGGCGAATGACATCCAAAGCGACAAGGAGCTGGGCGGCATCGGCGTGGCGGTGGCTGATCGGCCGGAAGGGCCTTACCGGGATGCGCTGGGCAAGCCGTTAATTGATCGGTTTCATTTTGGAGCGCAGCCGATTGATCCTCATGTTTTTCTCGATGATGACGGAAGCGCTTACCTCTACTATGGGGGCTGGGGACATTGCAATGTGGCAAAGCTGACCGAGGATATGGTTCATCTGGACACATTCGAGGATGGAACCACGTTCAAGGAGATCACTCCGGACCATTATGTTGAAGGGCCTTGCATGTTTAAGCGTAACGGCATTTATTATTTTATGTGGGCGGAAGGGGGATGGACCGGACCGGATTATTCCGTGGCCTATGCTATGTCCGATTCACCGATCGGGCCGTTCAAGCGCGTGGGCAAGATTCTGCAGCAGGATCCAGCCATCGCCACCGGTGCCGGGCATCATGGATTTCTGCAAATTCCGGGCAGCGACGAGTGGTACATCGTTTACCATCGTAGGCCGCTTAATGAAACCGATGCGAATCATCGCGTAGTTTGCATGGATCGCATGTTGTTTGACGAGGAAGGGCGAATCCAGCCAGTGCAAATGACACATGAAGGCGTTACGGCCAGACCGTTGCAGCGGGCGGAAGGCTGACGAGCAACTTTATGGATCTAACGTATTTGCAAAAAGACAATGAACGACAACGCCAAGCTTACTATGAAACGCTGCTAACGCTGTATAAGTGGGAGGATGCACGGCTGCGTCATTTTATCGCAGAGAGGATGGAGATGAAGTGATCAGTAAACAGAACGCAGAGCATTATGTGTGGGGCGGAAATTGCGACGGTTGGCGGCTGGTGGATCGGGAGGAGTGCAGCATTATCCATGAGAAAATGCCCCCGGACAGCCAGGAAGTCCGGCATTTTCACGAAAAGGCGGAGCAGTTTTTCTTCGTCCTGTCCGGTTGTCTGCATCTCGAATTGGATGGAATCCAATACGAGCTTCATCCGCATGAAGGGCTTGAGATCCCGCCGAATATGCCGCATCAGGCCATGAACCGATCCGCTGAAGCGGTGGAATTCCTTGTTATATCCCGCCCGAATCCACGGGGGGACCGAGTGCTGGCTTAAATCCACTGGACGGATGCAGATAAAAGAAGAGGAGAACAGAAATGTACAGCCCCGGCTCGACCGGAGAACCTCCTGTATTTGATCGAACAAATGCTGCAAGAGCCAACGGCCGAGCGGATCGAAGCTTTTTACCATTCGGTCCGCACGTTTGCCGATTGGGGCGAGGACGACCGAAGCTGGCCGTCGCGTTTTATGGAAGACAGCGAATTAAACTGGTTAACCGGCTTAACTCCGGTAGGGGATATCTAGCGGTTCTGTTGCCGCGAACGGTTTATTTTACGCCTGCCGCAATCTCCTTCATCCGTTCTTGAACCGCCCCGGTACATACGCCGCCATGATAGGTGATCACGGTTTCCACATCGAGCGCGGCCAATTTTGCAACCGACTGAAGGGCCCGAGGGTAATCTTGCGTGTACTTCGCTTCGGGTGGTTGTAACGTTCCATCGCTTGAGGTCAGCGCATCTCCGCTGATCAACGTTTTACTGGAAGGATGATACAAGCTGATATGTTCAGGCGTGTGACCGGGGGTGTGCACTACGGTTAGTCCCCCGCCAAATGGAAGCTTCTCCCCATTGTGAAGCGCCCGATCTACCTTAACCGGTTCGGCTTTGATTCCGTATTTAATCAGCGGGATTTCACCAGCCAGATACGGAATCCCCTCCTCGTGGGCCAACACTTCCAACTTCCCTTCCTTCGCCCGGATCAGCTCCGGCAGGCTGCCGATATGGTCGCGGTCTTGATGTGTAATGATCACATGGGTCAGTTGATCCAAGGAGAATCCTGCTTGCTCCAACCCTTCGCGAATCACATCCAATTGCCCGGGAACCCCGGTGTCAACAAGGACGAGATGATCGGTACCCCATAATAACGCCGCATGGACAGCCATCTGGTTCCCATTTTGCAACTTCAGGTTGAGCGGCAACGGCAGAATGCCGGATTCTTTAGAATGTTCCATTTTCGTCCCCTCCTCGACATTTAAACATAGTTTAACCTGCGCCAAAATCGTAGCAGAGAATAGCCCAAAGGACAAGTCCTAAGCTTTAATCGTATGGAATAGGTTATCGACAATGTCAGCTTGATCAGGTATAAATGAATCAATAAGAAAGTGAAAGTGGCAGTTTAATTCCTGATCAGGAGGCGAACCAGACATGGACCCTAGATATCCGATAGGCGAGTATGCCTTCACAGGCGAGATTACGGCGGCACAGCGAGATCAATGGATACGTGAAATCGAGACGCTGCCGACGCGATTAAGGCAGGCGGTGGCCGGATTAAGTGAAGATCAGCTGAACCTTCCTTACCGCGAGGGCGGCTGGACGCTGCGGCAGGTTGTGCACCATCTGGCTGACAGCCATATCAATGCCTACACCCGGTTTAAACTGGCGCTAACTGAAGAGACCCCAACGATTCGGCCTTATCACGAAGACCGTTGGGCGAAGCTGCCCGACTACGAGGGAGACATCGAAGCTTCACTGCTTCTGTTGGAAGCGCTGCATCGTCGCTGGACCCACCTGTTGAGATCGCTGAGCGAGGAAGATTTTGAGCGTTCGTTCCACCATCCCGAATCGGGGAAAACGACGAGCTTGGCCTACAACCTCGGAAACTACGCTTGGCACGGAAATCATCATCTTGCTCATATTACGGCGTTAAGAACGCGGCTGGATCTTTAGTTCCATCCTTCTCTTTTGCAGACAGCCTGAAAGTCCTAATAAGGACGGCAGGCTGTTTTTTGTTTGCATCGAAATTGGAAAAGAACTTTAATTTCCGCTATAAATCGGCATTTTGAGTTATAGAAAGAAAGCGCTGTCTATTTTAACATGGGGTTCGTAATCGAACTTATCGATGAAAGGATGGATGATTCGTGAAGGCGGGTACGGGGAAGAGGTCGAGGTGGAGTGCAATGCTCCGATATGTACTGATTGCGATATTGGCTTGTTCGCTGACAGGTGGCGCGCAGATCGCCCCAAAACAGGCGGCCGCTGAAGCAGGAAGCACGCAAGCAACGGAGGCGGTTTATACGTTTGAGGCGGAGGCGGCGGCAAATACCTACTCCGGCAAAGCCGGTCCGGTTCCTTGCGACACCTGCTCCGGCGGGGCAAAAGTAGGCAACCTTTACCAAGGCTCGGCGATGCAGTTTAATGGGGTGAATGTAACGGAGGCAGGCGTTTATAAGCTAAGCTTGTCCTATATTTCCGGGGATCCCCGTTCGTTTATGGTCAGCGTAAATGGCGGAGAGCGGGAGCGTTTCTCGCCGCCGGCGACGAAGGATTGGAATACGGTGGGCGTATTCGACTTTGAGGTCCGTTTACAGGCGGGCGATAATACGTTGTCTTTTGACGATGACGGCGGATATGCTCCGGATTTGGACAAAATCAGCTTGACCTTCGTCACGTCCTCGGAGCCGGGAACCGATCCGGGGAACGGTGAAGATCTGGAGCTTGGTGCGCCGCTCAGTACGGTGAAATACGGGCCGATTGCCGTTACCCGGCACGCGAAAGGGATGAGCGTAACCAGCGGCAGTCTGAAGTTGCTCTATAATACGGAAAATGGGCTCTCGGCGTACAGCTGGAAAAATCGCGGTGAAGAGGCCAAGATCCAAGGGGCGTACAGCTCCATTCAGTTGGACCAGTACTTAACCAGCAAGGATTACGCCAAGCATGAGTTCAAGCTGGAAGAGGTGGAGCGGTTCCACGACCGTGGCGGCAAAGGGATCAAGGTCACGGTGAACAACAGGCAGGAAGGTCTGCCGACCCTGAAGCAAATCTACTATATCTATGAGCAGAAGGATTACTTGCTCACTCAAGTTATTGCCGAGCAAGATACGCCGCTCGCAACGAACTATATTGCCCCGCTGATTGTGGATCACCGCGGCGGCGTGGATATCGGCCAATATGGCGACAACCGGGTGCTGGTAGCTCCTTTTGATAACGATGCATGGTCGCGGTATTTGTCCAAGACGATCAACACGGATCTAAACAATCAAAATTATGAAAGCTCGGAACTGACGGCCATTTTCGATAACGACAGCCGTCGCGGCTTTGTGGTGGGTTCGGTTAGCCATGATACGTGGAAAACCGGCATTTATTGGAGCGGATCCAATGACCGTCTGAACAAGCTGAACGTATATGGCGGCTTCACTTCTCTTGCTTCCACGCACGATTCGCTGCCGCATGCCAAGGTCAGCGGGACGACGATTGCTTCTCCGAAGGTGTTTGTTGGATTTTTTACCGACTATCGGGACGGTTTGGAAACCTATGGTCAGGCAAATGCAGTGGAAGCCCCGCCGCTGGCTTTTGGTCCCGGTGTTCCGCAAGGGGTTCCGGTGGGCTGGAACAGCTGGGGAGCTGTCGGCAGCAAATTAAGTTACGATCAAGTGATCGAAACCTCCAATTACTTTAAGGAGAAGCTGCAAGGAGAGTCGTTTAATAACGAAGGTCAGCTGTATATGAACCTCGACTCGTACTGGGATAATATGAACGATGAGCAACTGGGGCAGCTGGTGGATTATATTAAGGCGAACGGTCAAAAAGCAGGCATCTATTACGGCCCGTTCGTCTACTGGGGCGATAATTTGAACCAGACTGTGGAAGGCACGGACGGAAAATATACCTATGGCGATATCGTTCTTCGCGATGCGCAAGGGAATCCGCTGCCGAAGATCGACGGCGCCTATGCCGTCGATCCGACCCATCCAGGGACGAAGCAGCGTATCGACTATTATATGAATCGCTTTAAGGAGCACGGCTTCGAGTATATTAAGCTGGATTTTCTGAGCCATGGCGCATTGGAAGGCCAACACTTTAACCCGCAAGTTTTTACTGGTATTCAGGCTTATAACGAAGGAATGGCTTACATTGTGGATGCGCTGGACGGCTCGATGTTCATCAGCGCGTCGATCGCGCCGCTGTTCCCCAGCCAATACGCGCACAGCCGGCGGATCTCCTGCGATGTTGACGGTTCGCTGGGCAGTACGGAATACCAGTTAAACAACCTGACCTACGGGTGGTGGCAAAACGGAACCATCTACCGCTACACGGATCCGGACTATATGACGTTGGAGAAGGGCGGCTCGCTGCTTGGAGCGCAAACCCGAGTGAACGCGGCGGCGATTTCCGGTACTGTGTTCCTCAACTCGGATGATGTGGCGAATCAGACGGCCCGGGAATATATGGAGCAGCTGCTGGTGAACCCGGCGGTGAATGCGGTGGCGAAGAAAGGGCTAGCATTCCGGCCGATGGAGGGCAACACCGGAACGGCAGCGGCGGACGCTTACATCTTAAAAGACGGCGGGGGATATTATCTCGCGATCTTCAATTTCACGAACGAGCCGGTGGAACGGACGATCTCCTTCGAGCGGGCTGCCATGGACAACAAAGGGAAGTCCGGCTTCCGCGTGACGGATCTGTGGACTGGTGAAGAATGGCGTGAGAAAACGGAGCTGCACGTCACACTGCAAGGGGCCGAGTCGAAATTGCTTCAGCTTGTTCCTGTTGCGGGGGGCGGAAAAAAATAAACAAAAAAAGGAGCCGTGAATCTCGGCTCCTTTTTAATTTGTTACAGCACCCAAGCGCCCACAATCCCGGCAACGATGCCAAGGATGACCACTGAGGCGAACAAGAATCCCAACACCTTGCGCGGGAACGAACGCGACACCATCAGCAGAGACGGCAGGCTGACAGCCGGCAGCGTGATGAGCAGGGCTGCAGCTGGGCCTGCGCCAAGCCCAAGCGCGGTGAACGATTGAATAATCGGAATTTCCGCAGCCGTCGGAATGACGAACAACGTGCCAACGAGGGCAAACAACAGGATGGCCAGAATGCCGCTGCCCAACTCAACGGGGAACAAGACGCCTTGGAAGGCTCCCAGCAGCAAGACGGATAACAGATACGCCGGTACAACGTTCAGGATCATCATCCCGAGGCTCTTCAACCAGCGAAGAGCGAACGGCCCCTCGTTCTTCTGTTCGGCTGCCGCTTCCGCCTTTTCCAGCTCCGCTGGCGCGGGAACCTGCTGGCCTTTCGCCAGACGGTTGGCGAGGTAACTTACCCCAAACGTCAGCACGATGCCAAACACGAGGCGGAGCAAAGTAAATTTCCAGGACAAGACAAAGGTCATGAAGATCAATGTGGCCGGATTCAGTACAGGATTACCCAGCCAGAAGGCTAGGCTGGCGCCGACGGATACATTGCGTTTCCGCAGGCCGGCGGCGATAGGGGCGGCACAGCAGGTGCACATCATCCCCGGCAAGGAGACGATACCGCCCAGAAACGTGCTCTTAAACCGGCTGCTGCCGAGCACTTTATATAACCATTGAGCCGGCAGGAGCACCTGGACAAGCGATCCTAGTAAAATCCCGAGGACGGCGGCCTTCCAGACCGATTTGAAATAGGCGGCTGCATAATCGACCGCGGCACTCCATGAAATGGGACCGGAAGCATCTGATCCAAGGATCGAAGAGCCAATCGAATGCTCGGTGGCGGCTTTGAACGCTTTTCCATAATAGGGCCACCACTTGACATAACTTAGGCCAGCGATGGCTATGATGAGAAACAGAACGACAAATATCGCCGTTTTGCGTTTATCCAAACCGCGTGGTTGCTGTTGCGGATAGTTGCCGCTTGTTGATGAAACCATAGACTTCATTTCCCTTCACATATGATTCAAAATTTGAACTAAGACACGAAATATAGTATACCATACGATGGCAAGTGAACTACATTGAATCTGCTGGTAAGCGAGAAGCGGGACGGTTGCCATTTGTAATTCAACGGAGTACGCTTAAATAAGCATAAGCTAGAAAATCCTATATCGATACGTAGGGAAGGATTGTGATCCGTCATGTCTACTGTTGAACCTATAAAATTAACATCCTTGTCCAGCAAAGGAGGCTGCGGCTGCAAAATCGGCCCGGCAGACCTCATGCAAGTGATTCGAAGCCTCCCGCCAACGGTGCCGAATCCAGATCTGCTGGTGGGGCTTGATACAAGTGATGATGCCGGGGTATATCGGTTAAACGATGACCTCGCGCTGGTGCAAACGGTCGATTTCTTTACACCAATCGTTGACGATCCGTACGCGTTTGGCCAAATCGCCGCCGCAAATGCGCTCAGCGATATTTACGCGATGGGCGGCAAGCCGCTCACCGTGCTGAACATTGTAGCTTTTCCGATTTCCACTTTGGATAAAAGCATTCTGGCCGACATCCTGCGCGGCGCAGGAGACAAGGTGCAAGAAGCTGGAGCGACGCTGGTGGGCGGTCACTCCATCGACGACAAAGAGCCGAAATTTGGCTTAGCTGTTACGGGATTGGTTCACCCGGACAAAGTGAGAACGAATGCTGGCGCCAAGCCGGGGGACAAGCTGATTTTAACGAAGCCGATCGGCGTTGGCATCATGACCACCTCGATCAAGAAGGATCAGCTCAGCGCGGAAGAGACGAAGCGGGTCACCGAAGTCATGTCGACCTTAAACAAAACGGCTGCTGAAGTCATGGAATCATACGATGTGCACGCGTGCACAGACGTAACCGGCTTTGGCTTAATGGGACATGCCCTGGAGATGGCCAAGGGCAGCGGAACCGGCATCACCATCTTCCAGAGCCGCGTGCCGGTGCTTCCACGCGTGCGGGAATTGGCGGAGCAAGGATTTGTCCCTGGCGGAACGAAGAACAATTTCGCGCATGTGGAAGCGAACATTACGTTCCCGGACTCGCTGGATCAGATCGGCCGATACATCCTGTGCGATGCGGTGACATCGGGAGGCTTGCTGATTTCTGTGAATCCGGATCAAAGCGAGCAGCTGTTGGATGAACTGCAGAAAGCCGGCGTGGAAGCGAGCTTGATCGGCGAGGTCACCGCAGAGAACGCGGGCCATATTGTGGTCGAAGCCTAGGAAGGGGTTTGCAGCATTGGATAAGTTTCAGGATATAGGCTTGCAGGAATGGGCGGAGCAGCGAGAAAGCGGCAAAGCGATCACCATGATTGACGTTAGATCGCCCTCCGAGTTCGCCGAGTCCACGATTCCAGGCAGTTTGAATATCCCGCTGTTTGATGATCAGGAGCGGGCGGAAATTGGAACTTTATATAAGCAGGTGAGCGTAGACGCCGCCAAACAACGCGGGCTTGAGATCGTTTCAGCCAAGCTGCCCGACTTTGTCCGGAAGTTTGCGGAAATCCCGGGGCGTAAAGCGGTATTCTGCTGGCGTGGTGGGATGCGAAGCCGAACGACGGCGACGCTGCTCAGTCTGATGGATATCCATACGTACCGGCTGGCCGGCGGATATCGCGCTTATCGCCAATGGGTTGTCAGCACGCTCGAGCAGATGGAATTTGCTCCTGAACTCACCGTGATCCACGGGAATACGGGAAGCGGCAAAACCTTGCTGCTTCGCAAGCTTCAGGAACAAGGGTATCCCGTTATCGATCTGGAGAAGATGGCGGGGCATCGGGGCTCGGTGTTTGGGCAAATTGGGCTGCAGGCGCATAACCAGAAGATGTTCGACTCGCTGCTATTGGATGATCTCCTGCGTTATCGGGAAGCGCCTTACGTGTTGATGGAGGCGGAAAGCAAACGAATCGGCAAGGTGGTTGTCCCTGAGTTCCTCATGGAGAAGAAAGAGCAGGGGCGGCATATCCGGATCGATCTGCCAACGGACGTACGGGTGCAGATCATTTTGGAGGATTACGAGCCTTGGAACAATCCGGAGGGCTGTCTGCAAGCGTTCCGAAAAATCAAATCCAGAATCCATACGCCCATCGCTGCGGAAATCGAACAATGCCTGCTTGCAGACCGCTATGACCGCGCGGTTGAGCTTCTTCTAACTTACTACTATGATCCTCGGTATGCCCATACAGAAGGGCAATACGAGGGGGCGGAATTTACGGTGATTCGGGCCAACACGGTTGACGAAGCCGTCATGGAAGTTCAACGACTCTTACCGAAGTCGGTTTGATTCGGGGAATTTCTTCTTAACAGCTCGCAGAGGTTCTGCGGGCTGTTTTTTTGCTAAGCTGTTTTAGGGATGGTAAATCCAGCCAATTGCATTTACAATGGAAAAGAAAATATGGGTAAATGTGGGAAGGTGAAACGGTTGAAGCAACAGTTAAATCTAATCAGCAAAGCAGCACGGCAAAAGCCGCCTGTCAAATTGGCATTTCTTGGTTTGGTGGCGCTTTCAGTGGCCTTGCCGCAGGGGGCGGCGCTGGCAGAGGAGGCCACAGCCTCTACGTCAACAACGACGACGATCGTAAACACCGGGAACTTGGGAACCGATCCGTCCAAGCAAGGGGAGGCAGTTGCCGATTCGTCTCGTGCCAAAATTACGAAGGAGCAGGCTATCGCTAAGGTTCGGGAGTTGTTTCCGGTTTTGAAAGAGGCGACAGTGAACCAGGTCGAATACGGGATTCATAATGTGTACCCTGCACCAAGCTATCAGGATGTCTGGACCATTCATTGGCAAGTTGAAGTTGGCAATGGGAGTCACAGCTTTTCAAGCAGGGTGGATGCCATCACCGGGGATTTGATGAGCACCTATATTACCTTTCCGCGACAAGGCAATAAGGTCTATTATCCTCCGAAATTAACGAGAGAGCAGGCTTCGGAACAAGCAAAGGCCTTTCTCGCCAAAGCTGCTCCATCGTTATCAGCCGATGAGGTGAAAGAAAGTGATTCTCTTTTTTACTTGGATTCGCAGGCTTTATTTGGTCCGGTACAGTATGATTTTTCTTTCGATGTTCTGAAGAATGGGCTGCCCTCCGGTTTTGAATCCATTCATATCACGGTAACCGGCGATGGAGAAGTCGTCTTTTTTAGCCGTTCTGAGGAGAGGTTGGAATATCCGTCCTCCGTTCCGACGGTTTCTAAAGCGGAAGCGGAGAAGAAGTTCCGAGACGAGTTCCAGGTTGAACTGGGGTATGTCCCGGTACGGAAGAACGGTGCCATTTCCGATTGGATCCTGGCTTGGCAGCCGGTTTCGGATGCTTCCCTGGCCATTAACGCCCAGACGGGACGCAAGATGAACAGTGAAGGTACAGAGCTGACCTCCACCACGGTTACAATTAGCGATGTTCCAGCCGGGACCAAGATATTTGAGCCGCGCACTTCTAAAGTGGAATTAACATCTGATGAAGCCGCGAAGTTGGTGGAACAAACGGCTTTTATTCCAGAAGGCCGGAAGCTTAGATATCCGAGTATGAGCAGCGATTACAGGAATCCGGAGAGGAAGACATGGAGCTTAAGATGGGAAGAGGAGCGTCAGAACCTGACGGGACCGATGTATTTCCCGGCCCAGACGTACGCCACGGTCGATGCCTTGAGCGGACAAATTCTCGAGTTCCAGATTGAAGCCTTTAATTATGGCGAGCCGCGTGAACCGTTGGCGCCTCCGCCTGGAGCAGCGAAACTGAATTATGAGCAAGCGAAGCAGCGCGCCTTGGAATGGGTGAACCAGTTATATCCGCAAGCGAGCCGGAACCTAAAACTGATTGAACGCGGGGAATCTTGGAGTCGCCTCTCGAATGGAGAGCAATTCCGCTTCGAATTGACCCGTTACGTTAATGACCTTCCGGTGCTCGGTGGAGGGGTTTTTATTACGGTCGATGCGTATGGTCGGTTGTTCTTCTATTCTGTGAACCACGAGCAAATTCCGGAGGATCTGCCGAACGGCCAAACAGCAACCGTAACAGCGGAGCAAGCACTCCAATCGTACCTGGACAACTTTAAATTAGAATTGCAGTATAACCAGATCGGCGGGTATATGATTGATAATACTTACGTGGATCCAAAGGTATACCTCGTTTACTCACCGCAATTCAAGGATCCAGGAACGTCTTTTCAAGTGCTGAATGCCGTGACGGGCAAGTGGGTGACGACGTATGAGGGCATCCGCATGGAACCAACGCGGGGCGACATCGAGCCCAAGGATGTGAAGGGCCACTGGGCAGAGGCAGATTTGAAGACCCTGGTTCAATACCGCATTCTAGAAACGGATGAGCAAGGGAAGCTGAATCCCAATGAGACGATCACGGTGGGGGACTGGCTGACCTATGCCGTGAAGGCGGCGAATCCTTATTATACAAGCTACGTGCTGGCATCCCCGTCTGCCGCGTCAGCAGAGGTCTCGATGGACGACAAGTATTCCCAGGCGGTGAAGTACGCTGCCGATTTGGGGTGGATCGATCCGGCCGAGCCGTTACAACTGGATCAGAAGCTGACCCGAGAGCAGCTGGCCGTCTTGCTTACCTCGATGGTCAAATACGATCGCTTGGCGGCGAATTTCTTCGGCAAAGATGCATTCATCAACCAGTTCAGCGATGCCAAGCAAATCACTCGCCCCGGCGAGGTCACCATAGCGGTTCGACTCGGATTGCTGCAAGGCCAGAACGGCAAATTCAACCCGCAGCGCCAAGTCACCAAAGCCGAAGCCGCTTCTATCCTGATGAGATTGGTGAAGCTCCAAGGTCATACCGATCAGCCGATTGCCTCGCAGTAAGCCCCAGGATAGAGTGTTGACTCTCCCCTTTGAGGAGGCCTTAAGCTCAAGGAGCGGACGTCAGGATGGCAATTCTAAGCCGAGACGTAACCGCCAAAGAATAAGGAGGAGATGTTCAATGCTGTACACGGTCAAAGAGGTATCGGACCTTTCGGGAGTAACGATCAAAACGCTGCATCATTACCATAAGATCGGCTTGTTGAAGCCGCGGGAAATCAGCGAGGCGGGATATCGGCTGTACGGCGAGCGCGAGCTGGAGCGGTTGCAGGAGATCTTGTTCTATCGCGAATTGGAGCTTTCAACAGCTCATCGAAAGACATCTGGATTTTATGAAAAAATATGGTCACCCTGCTTCTCCGGATGATTTTGCGGCGCAGGCCCGATTTTTTCTAAGTGATGAGTTCCATCGCACCCTGTTGGAAGGACAACAAACTGGTCTGGCCTATTACTTGCTGGCAGTGGCTGAAGCTTATGCAGCTACCGTATCGGGTACCGCCGGCAGTGACCAGTAATCCATATAAGCCCAATCCCACAAAGGCTCCCGTGACCTGAGGTCCGGGGCCTTTTTACATTCCGCGTGCTGAATTAAGACAGACACTTATGGTAAAATCAGGTTACTGCTGAGGGCGTGGAGTAGAGTGGCACCTTTACCAGGGAAAGGAGTTGGATGGATGTTAAAGTGGTTTCAATATAATTGGCAAGTCCGGGACGAATGGTTTCACTGGTGTGAGAACATTCCTGAAGAAGAGCTGCTGCGCAAGCGGGTTGGCGGTGTGGGGAGCATTTTACAGACCTTATTTCATATCGTTGATGTTGAATGGAGCTGGATCCGCACCATCGAAGGGAAGCCGGATTTTCAGGAGGACTTCAAATCATTTATGTCCTTGGAATTGGTGAGGAAGCTGTCGGATTCCTTTCATACGGAAGTCGAGGCATTTCTTCAAACTTGGACCCCAGAGATGGAGGGACTGCTTGTGACCGATTCCTGGGGAAGAGAGTTTACGCAAGGTGAAATCCTCCGTCATATCATTGCCCACGAGATTCATCATATCGGTCAGCTGTCCGTGTGGTCACGGGAATTGGGGAAGGTGCCGGTGTCGCCGAATTTTATTGACCGAGGTCTTCGTTAGCTTTTGATCAAAAAAGGGTAACCTAATCCATATCTCCCAAATGACGACGGAGGAGGAAACGACTTTGAGACAAAACATTCAGGTGCCCTTTGGTTATGAACCTCCGGCTCCGAGCCGGAAAGGGACGATCATCTTCTACGATTCCTTTGAGTCGATTTCGGACGAAGAGCTGCTGCGGGCCGCCGAAGAGGCGGAGACCCGCAAGTTTGCGAAGCTGGTCCTTTATCCACTGCACGAAGAAACGGTGAGACGGATGTCGAAAGAACCGGTAAGTCCTTTCTATCGCAGAGAGGACCGGCTGCATGCATGGAGACGAGAGCGGAAGGGAACCGGTCCGGCGATCCTTGTGGAAGGCTGGGAAGGCAAGCGAAAAAAGTATACGCCCATCGACACAGCCCTTCGCCACCTGACGGAGGTGTATCCGGCTCCCCATTTCCTGTATCTGACTCCGGAGATGGCGAACCAATTTGCTTCCTTCTCCTCTTTTGAGGAGTGGATCGTCAAGATCCGGCTTCTGCTGGCGGCCGAGCTGAGTCATCCCCATCCGCGGCTGGAGAAGTACAGCCATCGTTGGGATTTGGCCGGTACACGGTTAGATTTCGCTTGAAGACGTGGGGTCCATTTATTTTGCAGGAGGGAAGAGGATGAAATCGATTTGCGTATTTGCCGGCTCGCGATTTGGCGAAGACGAACAATACCGCATCCAGGCGGAACAGCTGGGAAAAGTCATGGCACAGCGGGGATACCGCTTAATTTATGGTGGTTCGAGGCATGGGCTGATGGGTGCCGTAGCGAATGCGATATTGGAGGCAGGCGGTGAAGCGATTGGCGTCATGCCCTCCGGTTTGATTCACGGTGAAATGGCGCACCCGGGGCTGACGCAGTTTATCGAGGTCGAAGGCATGCATGCCCGGAAGGCGAAGATGAGCGAGCTCGCAGACGGGTTCATCGCTCTGCCCGGTGGATTTGGCACGTTGGAGGAATTGTTTGAGGTGTTGTGTTGGCTGCAAATCGGTATCCACCAGAAGCCGGTTGGCGTTCTCAATGTGCAGGGCTATTATGAGCCCCTGATGGAGTTGGTGAATTCCTGCATCCGAGCGGGCTTTGTCCATCCCGGGCATGAAGCCTTGATTAATGTCGCCGAGGAACCGGAAGAATTGTTGATGCGGATGGAGAATTTTGTACCGGTTATTGCAGAGAAGAAATGGAAGCAGGGGTGAAGCGAACCCCGTGAAGCATAGGCATTACAAAAAGAGACGGAGGCGATAGAATGGACAGAATCAACACATCGCATCGGAGCAAAAGCCTCTGGACGATCACTTGCTTGCTGCTGCTTGTGACCCTCTTGATTGGAGGATGTTCGGGGGCTGCTCGCAATCCTTCGTCTTCGGCTGGCGAAGGAACGGGGGATTCCGGCTCCAACGGGACGGAGACGAACCAAGGGCAGACGCCCCCTTCAACCCCTGAAGCGCCGGAGGAACCGGAGAAACCAGCTGATCCTGCCGCCAAACTGCTGGATGAGCTCAGCACCGAGGAGAAAATCGGCCAGCTTGTTCTGGTGGGCATGGATGGAACGGAGCCAAATGACGTGACTCGGCAGCTCATTGAGGAGTATCACGTGGGGGGCTTTATTTTCTATAAAAACAACATCCAGGACACCAAGCAGGCGCTGGCCTTATTTAACGGCTTGAAAACCGCTAACCAGAACAAGGCGGTGCCGCTGTTTCTGAGCGTGGACGAAGAAGGCGGACGGGTCAGCCGCATGCCTGGCGAACTTGCGAAGCTGCCCGCCGCTCGCAAAATCGGTAATACCGGCAGCACGGAATTGGCGGGGCAAATCGGCGAGATCATTGGGAAAGAGCTGGCCGGCTTCGGACTGAACCTGGACTTTGCCCCGGTGCTTGACGTCAACAGCAATCCGGATAATCCAGTGATTGGGGATCGGGCATTTGGCACGAAGCCGGAGATCGTCAGCCGTATGGGTATTGCCGTAATGAAGGGAATTCAGGAGCAGGGGATCATTCCGGTCGTAAAGCATTTTCCGGGACATGGCGATACTTCGGTGGATTCGCACCTGGGGCTGCCCGTGGTAGAGCATGACTTGGACCGGCTGCAGAAGCTGGAGCTGGTGCCCTTTAAGCAGGCGATTCAAGAGGGAGCGGATGTCGTCATGATCGCTCACCTGTTGATGCCCAAGCTGGATCCTGATCATCCGGCTTCCTTCTCCAAGGCGGTGATTCATGACTTGCTGCGGGAGGAGCTTGGATACGAGGGGACGATCATTTCCGATGATATGACGATGGGCGCCATCGTGGAGCATTATGATATCCGTGATGCGGCCGTGCAGTTCATTCAGTCCGGCGGGAACATCGTGCTCGTGGGTCATGACGCAGAGAAGGAGAAGCAGGTGATTCAGGCGTTGCGCGATGCCGTCAACTCCGGCACGATTTCCACGGAAACGTTGGATGAACGAGTGTATGATGTGTTGAAGCTGAAGCAGAAATATCAGCTCAGCAACGACCCTGCGCAGGGACCAAATACGAAGCAATTAAATCAGGATATCAGCGATATCCTTAAGCCTTACGGGCTTTGATCCTTGGAGCTGTCCGGGCGGTACTGGTGCTGATAACGATCCAGATCAATTCGTCCGCCTGGCAGCACTTCAACGCCTTCCGCCTCCAGGTTCCAGGTCTGCTCTTGGAAGGCGGATTCGTCTTGCAATGCGATGTGCCCCTTCCCGTTCACAACCCGGTGCCATGGTAGTCCGTATTTGCTGCTCATGCTGTGAAGAATGCGGACCACCTGCCTCGCGGCACGGGGACTTCCTGCTGCGGCAGCGATTTGGCCGTAGGTCATCACTTTGCCTGGCGGGATGGAGGAGATGATATCAATCGTTCGTGCGGTAAATGGTTGCATGATGAACTACTCCTTATTATCAAGGTTGTCTATACCGTTATATACCACGCCGCAATCGTAAGTTCCAGCGCTACCTTATCCGTCCCAGCCAGGAACAGAGGAGGATCGCTGCTATGGTAACGATCCGCCGGCTCCAAACGTATATAGGTCAAAGGCAGACGGGAGGGATAGGTTTGCAACGGTGGAGGATGCTGGGGTATCCGGAGAAATGGATTTTATATGCGGTTTTATTTATGTTCACGGTGATTGGGATGAAATATGCCATCAGCACGAGGTTGCCAGATGGCGGACGGCCGCCTTATTTGTTCCTAATCTGGAACGTGTTTTTGGCTTGGATTCCGCTTGGGCTGGCAGTTCTGCTCGATGTGATTCACTTGATCCCATCGCGAAAAGTCAAGGTGGCTTTAGGCGTTCCGGTTGGGCTGTTATGGCTGTTTTTCTATCCGAATGCGGCATATCTCATCACCGATTTGCTGCACCCGTTTAACCGCTACACGATTGCAGCAGGCACCCGGTTCTGGGAAGAGCTGTTGTTCTGGGATCACCTTTTAACGTTGTTGTTTGCCGCGTTACTCGGTTTGGCGCTGGCAACGGTATCCTTGGCATCCGTACATCACCTGGTGCGGCGAGCGGGAGGCAGCTTGGCAGGCTGGGCGTTTGCCGTCCTCGTGCTGCTGCTGAGCAGTTTCGGCATTTATCTCGGCCGCTTTATCCGCTGGAACAGCTGGGACCTGCTCAGGCATCCGGGATATGTGCTCGAGGAAACATTAGCTTATTTCACCGATGCCGCGAACGTGGCGCATATGGTGGGATTTTGCAAATGGATCTTTCTCATTACCTTCTTCTGTTATGTGGTGCATTACGGGTTGGCGAGAATTTATCACACCTCGGAACGGGGGCAAGGGGATAAGGTGTAACAGAAAAATAGAAGCGAGATCCGGGGGGGATGGGACATGACGGAAATGAAAGAGCAGCTGCGGCGGCAGTTTCCAGTCCTGGAGAGTGAGCGGCTGGTGCTGCGACGGCTGCTTCCGGAGGATGCGGAGGCGATGTTTCGCTGCATGTCCGATCCGGCGGTGCGCGCCTTTACGGATCTGAATCCGGGGAAACTGCTGTTTCCCGGTCGACTCTATCGCTACTTCGAGGAATCCTACCGGTTTTTGCGGGATCTACACTTTGCTGTGATTCGTAAAACGGAAAGGGATTGGATTGGGTTGTGCTCGCTGCAGCATTGGGATGTTGAGGGGCAAACGGCACGGCTCGGTTATCTGATCGCCCCGGCGTATTGGAACCAGGGCTATGCAACCGAGGCGGCAGCGAGTGTGCTGGATTTCGCCTTTGAGACGCTTGGACTTGGCTCCGTTGAAGCGCGCTGCAGCCCGGACAATCCGGCATCAGAGCGCGTCCTTCGGAAATGCGGTCTGCGGGAAGCAGGAAGGCTCTCCCCGGCGGGACGCAGAGGCCAAAAATGTGTGCTCAAGCGATATATCATCGAAGGGAAGTCCTTTGAAACATAAGTGATCGTTTTTGTTACACAAATGAAATATAGCTGTGATCAAACCCTAATAGAAAGGGGGTACACTTATTACATGACCCCCTTTTGAATATATATCTCTCTTAAGAACCCGAAGGACGTTGTCGGGTTCTCTTTTTTTTTGACTACAGAGGAACGGTGACTTTCTGTTTATTTTTGAAATAGACCCATTCCTGAAATCCGATTTCTTTCAAACGTTGAGCGACTTCTTCCCATTCATCTCCAACCCGGGACGGGATGTGGGCATCGGAGCCAAAGGTGACGGAAACCCCGAAATGAAGGGCCCGTTCGAGAATGGAATCGTCAGGATACCATCCGCCGCTCAGCTTGGTTTTCCCGGAGGTGTTAATTTCAATGGCCACCCCGTGCTCGGCAATCGTTTTTAATGTATCGTCAATCGCTTGTGCAGCCGGAATATCCGTAAATGCCGGGTAGTTGCCCTTCATCGCGTCGATGTGTCCCATAATCTGAAACAAACCGCTGCGGGCCGATTGGCGGATCAAATCGTAATAGGCTTCTTTGCTGGCTACTTTCTCCTCTTGGCTAAGGCCCTTCCAACGATTTTTGTTGAAGATGCTTACCTCACCAACGCTATGAACCGAACCGATAATATAATCAAAAGGATACTGGTTCAGCATATTCCGATAAGCGCCCAGATGTTCCGGGAAGAAATCCGATTCGATCCCCAGCAGAACATCGATTCGGCCAGCGTACTCCTGCTTTAACTTCAGCACTTCCTCAACATATCCGGCAAAAGCTTGTTTGCCCATGGCGATTCGGGGAAAAGGCTGATCCTCATCATGGCCGAAGTATGGCGTATGATCGCTGATCCCGATGACCGATAATCCGGCAGCCAGTCCGGCTTCAATGTAATCGCGGATGTTCCCGTCCGCATGGCCGCAGCGGAAATGATGGGTGTGAAGGTCAAACTTCATGGAAGACTGCTCCTTTCTGTTGCGTTGAGGTGTTGTGCCCGATGAGCACGAAGTATCTCCGTTTACTCAGAACTGATAAAATGGGTTTCCGGCATGCCCTTCAGGTCGCCCAGAAACTGCTGCATCGCCGAGTTGATATATCGGCTGGATTTATAGATGACGCCAACCGGGTGAGTGACTTCAAGCTCAGGGATTGGCACAACCTTTAGCGTACCCTGTTTCAATTCGCGTAATATCGATTGCCGTGAAATGATCGCCGCCCCGAGATTGATCTCTACCATCCGTTTGACTTCCTCACTGCTGGACAACTCCATCACGATGTGCGGTTCGATGTTATGTTGCCGGAAGACCTCGTCGATAAACCGCCGTCCGACCGTATCGGGAGACAGCATAATCATCGGGATGCCGCGCAGTGAATCCAGCGTGGGAGATGGGTTGCTTGCCAAGGGGTGCAGCGGAGAAACGACGAATTCGAACGTATCATAATACAACACCGACGAGAGCACTTGCGGGTTGTTTTCGATTAAATACCCGATCCCGATGTCAACAAGCCCTTGCTCCACGTTCTGATAAATTTGGCTGGAGGGCATGGATTGAATGGTGGTTTTGATCAGCGGGAACTGGTCTTGGAAGTACGATAAGATCCGCGGCAGAATTTGAATGGCGATCGATGTGGTAGTCCCTAACACAATATGGCCTTGCGGGGTATGCTCCATATCGGACAGCTTCTGCTTGAGTTCTTCAACGATGTCCAGAATGCGTTCCGCTTGCTCCAGGAATACTTGCCCCCGGTCCGTCAGGGTAACCGGTTGGTTGCGGTCAACCAATACGGTGTTAAACTCATCCTCCAGGCTTTTGATTTGAGCCGAGACTGCGGGTTGGGTCAGGTTGAGCAGTTCGCCAGCCTTTCGGAAGCTTTTTGTTTTGGAGATCGTAATCAGCGTCTCCAACTGACTAATATTCACCAGAAGGCCTCCTTTCTTTCCCGTTCCTTGGGAAATGCGCCGGATGCGGCGCCTTCCTCCATGATTAATTCATTATAGGGGAATTTCGTTGGCTAAATCAATGACACGCCATTCGGCTTCATTCGACAAGATCATCCTTTAGAAGTACTTTTGTCCCCGTCAATTGATTTTTAATGACTTGTGCCTAGGAATAAAGTATAATAAGTTTTAACTAAATGCCGGGTCTATTGAATCGTAAAGTTATTCTTCTAGTGAAAAGGGGCGCATCCTTTTGAAAGCAGAAGTCATAAATCCTTTTCTTGAATCCGCACGTTCGGTTATTCAACAGGTTGTTCAAGTTTCGCCTTCCACCGGGAGTATGGGGGTTAAAGAAGTAATTCCTGTGCAGGATCATATATGGATTCAAATCGGAATGACGGGCCATTTCAGCGGCATGGTGGTGTTCGGTTTGCAAGAGGCCGTGGCGCTGCGCATCGTTTCGGCGATGATGGGCGGATTCGTCCTGACAGAGATGGATGAAATGGGGCAAAGTGCGATTTCCGAGCTGGGCAACATGATCAGCGGGAATGCCAGCACCATTTTGTCCAATCAAGGAATTGCTGTGGATATTACGCCTCCGCAGGTCCTCAAGATGGAGCAGGCGGCGGGGATTGGCCCTCGCAAGGCGCTTTGCATTCCGCTGTTGATGGACGGCATCGGCGAACTGGACATTCAAGTGATGATCTCTTAAGATTAGGTACAGCAGAAAGTCAAGTGCCAGCATTTTATACATACGGTTTCGTGAACAGAAGATGACTTTTTGAACTACCTCTTGAAGGGATGTTACAGTGCGTATGTCGTTAGAAGGCAAAATCGTTGTCGTCACCGGCGCATCCAGCGGGATTGGCGCTTTGGCGGCGCAGAGGTTGTCTGAGCGCGGCGCTGTGGTCGTTCTGGCTGCCCGGAATGCGGAGAAGCTGAACAGGGTTGCGGCGAGTCTGGCCGGACCTTATCGGGTATTGGAGATGGACGTTGGCAGCGACGCTTCCGTGAAGGAAGGATTCAATCAGATTCTGAAGGAATTTGGACGGGTCGATGTCCTGTTAAACAATGCAGGTTACGGGAAGTTTGAATACCTGGATCAAATGCCGGTTTCCGAATTTGCGGAGATGATGAACGTCAATTACATCGGGATGGTTCGGTGTACGAAGGCGGCCCTTCCGTCCATGAAGGCTGCCCGTTCCGGACGAATCGTGAATGTCGCTTCGATGGCTGGCAAGATCGGTACGGCCAAGTCTACAGCTTACACCGCGACGAAGCATGCAGTTATTGGCTTTAGCAGCGCGTTGCGTCAAGAGGTCCGGGAGTACGGCATTACGGTATCGACGATTAATCCGGGACCGA
The DNA here is from genome assembly GCF_000518465.1 of Paenibacillus sp. J14. NCBI lineage: Bacteria > Bacillati > Bacillota > Bacilli > Caryophanales > Paenibacillaceae > Paenibacillus > Paenibacillus sp. J14. The sequence goes on from NZ_JADQ01000019.1 coordinate 52,296, forward strand.
TTGATACGCCTTTTTTTGATATTGCAGATCCAAGCGGTGGTTATGTCAACAACGTGCGTTGGATGATGCTCAAGCCGGAGCGTGTGGTGAAAGCGATGGTGAAAGCGGCGGAGAAGGGCACGATGGAAATCAACTTGCCTTGGATCGCCGGTGCAGGAGCAAAGTGGTATCAGATGTTCCCGCGACTCGCGGACCGGTTAAGCTATCGAATGATGAATAAGAAATAGCCTGCCTGTGAAGGCAGGCTATTTGCGTCGGTGTAAATTTGTTGTGACTTAGGCTTATCGCATATAATGAAAATATTGGCATAAGACATCAAGTACTTTGAAAATAAAGGATGAATAGCGAAATGACGAATATTACATTTGCCGGGCTGGGAATTGGTGAACAGTTGACCGCAGCCTTGCTGGACTACGGAATATCGGAGCCGACACCGGTTCAGGCCGAGTGTATCCCTGCGGCGTTGGAAGGCCGGGATATTCTTGCACAATCCCAGACCGGAACGGGGAAGACGCTGGCTTACCTGCTGCCCTTGCTGCAACGGATGACCCCTGAAGAGAAGACGTTACAGGGGTTAATTTTGGCACCTACCCAGGAGCTGGCGATGCAAATTCTGCGGGAGGCGGAGAAGTATGGAGAAGCGCTGGGGATCCGAAGCCAGGCGTTAATCGGCGGAGCTGCGATCAAGCGCCAGCTGGAGAAGCTGAAGCAGCACCCCCAACTTGTCGTAGGAACGCCGGGCCGGATTCGTGAAATTTTAGCGCTCCGCAAGCTCAAGCTGCATACGCTGCGCACCGTGGTTGTGGACGAAGTGGATCAAATGTTCCAACTTGGCGGCACAGCGGACGTGGAGCACATTCTGCGCGGGACGTTGCGGGACCGCCAGCTGATGTTCCTGTCGGCGACAATTAACCCGGATATTCGGGCATTGGCAGCGAAAGAGATGAAGGAGCCGCTGGAAATCGGGATTGAACCGGAGCACCGAACGTCCAAAACGGTGGAGCATCTTTACTTCTTATCCGAAGCGCGGGATAAAATCGATATGCTGCGGCGGATCGTACGCCACTTCGAACCGGAGCGGACCATTGTATTTATCAATAATACGGATCAGATCGCTGAAGTTGAAGCGAAGATGAACTATGTAGGTCTCAGCGCTGGCGCTTTATATGGAGATGCGGACAAAACGGCGCGCAGCCTGACGCTGAAGCGATTCCGCGAAGGGAAAATCCGCGTGCTGGTGGCGAGCGATGTTGCTGCCCGCGGACTGGACATTGAAAATTTGGCTCTGGTCGTGAACCTCGATCCGCCCATTGATTCCGAGCATTACGTTCACCGAGTCGGCCGAACTGGCCGGATGGGGCGGAAGGGTCTGGCCGTTTCGATCGTGACGCCGCAAGAAGAATTCATTATGCGTAAATTCGCTCGGGAACTGGGCATTGAGATTGAGCCCAAGGCGTTATATAGCGGGAAGCTGGTGGATGCTGGTGAGGCAGGTTCCGGCAAGCGAACCCGGCCCACTGTTGGCGGCAAGCTTGGCGCAGACAAGGCGCCTCGCCGCAAAGGCACACCGGGGAGCGCTGGCCGTACAGCAGGGGAAGGCGGTAACGGACGGACATCCCCGTCGGCACAGATTTCCGGCCGATCTGCTTCCAGTCATGGAGGATCGCGGAAGGTATCGCCCACCGCTGAGCGGAAGAAGGAGCGTCTTCAGGATCGGAAGAATAAAGGGGCTCCAAAGTGGTTGAAAAATAAGCCGCCGCGCAGTTAGGCGGATCGTGGGAGGCGTTAGGTTTGAGTGGAAGTGAACTGCCTGTATTGCAGGTCGACGAGCTGAGCGGCGGTTACAGCTTGGGAAGGCCTGTTCTTCACGACATAAGCTTCGAGGTGAAGCCGGGGGAAATGGTTGGGCTGATTGGGTTAAACGGGGCCGGTAAGAGCACAACCATGAAGCATATTCTGGGACTGATGACCCCGCATCAGGGAGAAATTCGCATTTCCGGCAATACGCGGGACGAATCGCCGGAGGCCTATCAGTCGCAGCTGGCCTTCGTCCCGGAGTCGCCGTTGCTCTATGAGGAATTGACGGTACGGGAGCATTTGGAGTTTGCAGCCCGGGCCTACGGCGTCGAGCCGGCAGCTTACCGGGAGCGGGCGGACCATCTGCTGAAGCTGTTCCATATGGAAGAGAAGGCGGACAGCCTGTCCGCCCATCTCTCCAAAGGGATGAAGCAGAAGGTGATGATCATGTGTGCGTTTGTCGCCCGGCCGCCGCTGTATATTATCGATGAACCGTTTCTTGGATTGGACCCGCTGGGCATCCGGTCGCTGCTTGATTTCATGTTGGAAATGAAACAGGGCGGCGCCTCGATTCTATTGAGCTCGCATATTCTGTCAACGATTGAAAATTACTGCGACCGCTTTATCGTCCTGCACCGGGGGAGAGTTCTGGCCCAAGGGACGCTGGCTGAAATCGGGGAACAGGCGCAAGCCTCGGGAGCTTCGCTGGAGCAAATATTCTACGCCTTAGTGAAGGACGGCGAATAGCGATGGAGCTTCAAACGCTGCGAAGCCAGCGGAGAGCGGCCTTCTGGGGCAAAGTGCTCCCGTATTTGCCCTATGTCTTTCAGAGCGGCCTCGCCGTCTTGCTGCTCCTGCTGCTCATTGCGTTTTCGGCTTGGTATACGGCGTTTCTGCAGAACCTTCCGCCCGGTTTGCCGATTCGCTGGATTTTGCTGCTATTATGGGGGCCGCTGACCGTCTATGCCGGATTCCGAACTTATGTGCAGCCGGCGGACGTCATTTTCTTGCTGCCGCAGGAGACGCAAATGAAGGCTTACCTGGCCCCGGCTTTTCGGAACGGACTGATTTATAAGCTGGTTGGGCTCTATATTGTGGTGTTACTGGCTTGGCCGTTATATCAACGCAGCGGCGAGGGCGGGGCCATTCAGCCCTTATGGCTGATGCTGGTCGTCTTGCTCTTGCTTAAGGCGTTAAGTGCCTACGGCGCTTGGCAGGAGCTCCGGATTACGACGTCTCGGGCTAGAGCCGGGTATCGCTTGCTGCGCTGGTGCTTCGTGCTGCTGATGACGGCAGCATGGATTTGGCAACCCGCCTGGAAAAGCGCCTTGTTCATGGTACTCGTCAGTCTCAATTACGGGCTGATCTTGCGGTTCCCGATGAAACACACGGTCCCTTGGGACAACCTGATCGCCGCGGAACGCACAGCGGCTGCTCGGGTGCAAATGATGCTCAGCTGGTTCGTGGACGTGCCGTCGGAAGGTCAGAAGGTGATCCGCCGTCGCTGGTTGTCTGGCATCGGCAACCGGATTCCGTGGCAGCCGGCCGAAGCCTACCGTTATCTGCTGGTCAAGACGTTCGTCCGGAGCGAGCTGCTCGGGATCCTGCTTCGCTTAACGTTGCTGGGCATGGTGCTGACAGGATGGAACGATCAGTCGTGGCTCGGACTGGCGATTCACTTGCTGTTTGTGTTCCTGGCGGGCATGCAGCTCGCCGCCTTGCGCCAGACCCATCGGGACTCACCGGCAGCTTCCTTCTACCCGTTGCCTGCTGGCGCACGGAAGACAGCGACGCTTCGATTAAGCTCCCGACTGCTGTTCGCGATCACGGTATTGCTGTGGCTTCCGATGGTTGTCATCCCGGGCGGAGATGCGCTTTTGACGTTTGGCTCCTTGGCCGCAGGCTTATTGTTGGCGTTAGGTATGCGTTCTGCCTGGAAGCGCAGATGGCGCGAAGAGGACGAAGACGAGGAATAGTAAAAAAAAGGACCGTTTCCCTGCTCGGGAACGGTCCTTTTTGAATTGGAAACTTATCTCAGAGCAAGTTACACCAGGATGGAACGGCTAACGATAACCAACAGGATAAAGAGAACCAGGATCACACCTGTGCTCGTGAACAGGCCGCCGTAGCCGTAGCCGCCTCTTGCTTCTTCAATTCCGCTCATTTTCATTCCCCTTTCCCAATTAGGCGTTTTGTATTTGTACACCGTATTGTATGAGAAGAGGGGCTGGCGTGCGTGGGCCAATGTGCCGTTCTCCGGCGGTTCGCCGCCTATTTGCCCTGCAGGTCTTGGACGCCTTGATAGATCAGATCAAACAGTTCTTCCAGATGCTCTTCCGCGATACAGGAGAAGGCGATCCGCAGGTCGGTGTCGCCCAGCGCGATCGTGCCGATGCCGTACTGGTGGATCAGATGCTGCCGCAGCGCTTCTGCCCCGACTGTCTTAAGCTTCAGGCACATGAAATAGCCGGAATTGAACGGATAGTATTCCCACACGTCCCCGTATTTGCCGCTGTCGAGCAAGTCTTTCACTTTATTCGCCCGGCCTTTCATAATCCGGAACTTCTCTTCCTTCTGAGCGGAAAATTCCGGAGATTTCAAGGCACGCAGCACAAATGTTTGCGAAGGATGGGCACCGCTCGAAATTGTGGCACGGATAATTCCCAGCGTCTTCTGCTCCAATGCGGTCAGCACCGCTTGGTCTTCGGCCGCGTACGTAATAAATCCGACGCGGAAGCCCCAGACGTATTCTTCCTTCGTTGCTCCGTCCACTTTGATAGGCAGAATGCGCGGATGCAGTCCGGCCAGCTTGCCAAATAAGGATTCATGAAGGGAATCTTCGAAGAACAAGCCAAAATACGCATCGTCGGTTACGACGACCACGTTTATTCCTTCTTCGGCCGCCGCCTGGATGGCAGCTACGATCTCTCCGCCTTCCTTGGCGCCCGGCGTATATCCGGTTGGGTTGTTCGGGAAGTTCAAGATCACGATCGCTTTGCCTTTATCCTTCTGAGCCAACAGCGCTTCGCGCAATCCGGCGCTGTTGAAGGTCATGTCTTCGGTGAATAACGGGAAGTTCACGATGTCGGCGTGACGGCGAATGCCGAAAGTGAGCTCGTAATTCTCCCAGTTTTTGTCCGGATAAATGACAACATCGCCTTCATCGACGAACAGATCGGCGACGATGCTGAGCCCGTGGGTCAGGGCGTTGGTAACAATCGGTTGGCCGAAGCTCTTGCCTTCGAGCGACGGATTCTCCTGAATCATTTTATCACGCCATACGCTGCGCAGCTCAGGTTTGCCTGCTGGCGGGGCATAAGGGTACAAATCCTGCGGTTTATAGGCGGACAAGGTGTCCTGAATCGCTGCAAGATGCATCGGGATGCCGTTTTCGGTAGCGATGCCAATCGTAGCGTTATATTTCTTAGCGTGGGCTGAAGCTTCGGCAGATTGGCTTAAAATGCCTTCCTTCGGGAAATAAATTTCCTTGCCCAGCGTGGACAGCATGTCATACACGTGCCGGTTGCCGGATTTGACGCTCTCGTTTAACTGCTCCGCGAGTGGGTTCATCACATTCATCCTTCCAAATCGGTTTGATATTTTAGGACAGTAACGTCTTAAACTGCCTAACATTATATCATTTCGACCCGGACACGTCACGGTGAAATCACAGCCGATTTGGCTTATTTTTCTGGGTGGGCCGGACAGTATTTCTTCATGAGGGCAATTGTCTCTGCATCCAGTTCATTCCCCCGCTGCTTGAGGCCGGAGGTGACGGCGGTTCGATTCGGTTCCTTCAAATTTTGTCCGAATTTAAATTTGGCGCTGATCGCTTCTGGCACAATCCGGCAAAGGGCTACGGCCTTCAGTTGTCCGGCATAGTCAGGATCCTCAGGCGTGATCGGGGCGTAACCGCCCTCCGGCTGCAGCTTCTCCATAAACAGGGTAAAGGCGTGAGCTTTTTCCTCAAGATCGTCGACCCTTTCCACCCGTCCGCGCACCATGATGCTTTTGAAGTAAGAGGAGGCCGGGCAGGCCAGCTTGGGATCGGTAAAATAAGATGGGATGATCGCATACTCCTTGGCAACTGTAAAGCTGACCCGTGGATCTTGAGTGATCTGCTTCATTTTCTCTCCCGCCAGGCTTCCGTGAAAATAGAAATGCTTGCCATCGTAAACGAAATTCAGCGGCGTGACCCGGCTCCAACCGTCCTCGCCGACCGTGCCGAGAAAGCCGAAGCTCATTTCCTGTAAAAACTCGTGAATTTCCGCCTCTTCTGTCATGCGAAATTCTTTTCTGCGCATGGTTGGTCCCCCCTCCGATGGTTTGACATTCAGCTTACGCCGGAAATTGACAATAAAAAAGAACCAATTTACATTAATTTTACTGGTCCAATTTCGGTTCATTTCGGGCGGAGACAGGGGGACTTGAGATGCCGGATTTTACGATTCCGTTGGCGTCGTTCAGCGAGAAATATCGATATAAATATTTAGCTTTGTACCATGCGCTTCGTGCGGCGATTCTCGACGGTACGCTGCCGGAGGGCACACGCCTGCCGGCGACCCGGGAGTTGGCCGAGTTATACGGCCTGTCCCGCGGGAGCGTCTCGCAGGCGTACGACATGCTCCACGCCGACGGCTACGTGCGGACCGCCGTCGGCAGCGGCACGTTTGTTGCCGGCGGGGTGCAGCCGCCGCAGGCGGACGAGGGGCCGAAGGCGCCGATCGCGTTGTCCCCTTGGGGACAACGTGTGATCGCGGCGATGGCCCACGGCGGCGACGCGAGCGAGCCGACGCTCGGCGGGGCGAGCACGCCGGGTGAGGCGGCGGCGCACGCTGGCGCAGCGCCAGCGGCGAGGGGGCCCGTCCCGATCTCGTACCGGGACGGGGGCCCCTGGGAGGCGCTGTTCCCGACGGCGGAGTGGAACAGCGCCCTGGCGTGGGCGGCGCGCAGCAAGCCCGGCGCCGCCTTGGGCGAAACCGCGGCTCCGGCCGGTGAGCCGGAGCTGCGTGCGGCGATCGCTGCGCATCTGCGGCGCAGCCGCGGGATTGCGGCAGAGGCAGAGCACATCTGCCTCTTCAACGGGTCGATGCAGGCGATCACGCTGCTGACCCAGCTGCTGCTGGGGGAAGGCGAGCCCGCGGTGCTGGAGAACCCGTGTTACTACGGGATCTCGCGGGCGGTGGCCGCCTGCGGAGGCGTGTCCGTCCCGGCGGCGCTGGACGGAGACGGCATCGTGCCGCGCGACTGGGACGCGCGGCTGCTGTTCGTCACGCCGGGTCGGCAGTTCCCGACCGGCGTCGTGCTCTCCCACGCCCGGCGGCGCGAGCTGCTGGCGTGGGCCGCGCGGCGGAACGCTGTCATCGTCGAGGACGATTACGACAGCGAGTTCCGCTGGGGCGGCCGCCCGCTGGAGCCGCTCAAGGCGTTGGACCGCGAGGAGCGCGTCGTCTACGTCGGCTCCTTCTCCAAGACGATGTTCGCCGCCCTGCGGGTCGGCTATGCCGTGCTGCCGCGCACCCTGGTTCGGCCCGTTGCGAGCGCGAAGGCGCTCTACGAGCCGGTGCCGCCGGCGCGGCTGGAGCAGCGGGCGCTCGCCCGGTTCATGCGCACGGGCGGCTACGAGCGCCACCTGCGCCGGATGCGGCGCCACTACGGCGCCAAGCAAGAGGCGTTCCGCCGCTGTATGGAACAGGAGCTGGGCGAATTGTTCCGCCTTCGCCCCGCCGATGCCGGATTACTGCTGTACGCCGAATGGCTCCGCTCGCCGGAGGAGTACCAGGCCTTCCGCCAAGCGGCGGCCGGTCGCGGCGTCCTGTTTCGCGATGCGGCCATTTACCGGATCACTCCGGGGCCGCCGGCAGCCTGCTTTGCTTTTTCCCATTTAGACGAATTGACGCTCATTGAGGGTGTATTTCGTATGAAAGCGGCCTGGGGGGATATTTAAACCCGTGCGCTTTAAAGGTATAATAAAGGTGATAAACTTGTCCTCGTGATGTAATGAGGAGGACAAGACATTGTACGGATCAGGCAAAATGATGCGATTGTATTTTTTTTTACGGGAGGGAAGGACATGCTTCACGTTTCACCATCATCATTTGAATTGAAGCCGGCATTCGCCAAAATCGTCTGCGAACCCGGTTGGAAATGGCACAAGAGGGAGAAGCCGTTGCAGAACTATGATCTCTTCTATGTGTGGAGCGGTGAAGGCACGGTTGTCCTGAACGACCAGCCCATTCCGGTCAGTAAAGGCAGCTGCTTCCTGTTCCGCAAGGGGGATCACACCAGTGCTACGCATAACCCGCAGAAACCGCTGGTGCTGACGTACATCCATTTCGACGTCCACGAGCCCGTGACCGAAGTGCCGGGTCCCTACCGCGTACTGGAGGATACGCTGGATTTCGAGTATATGTTGTCGCGTTACGTCCGTTTATTTTTGATGAAGGCCTATGCCGCCGAAGAGGAGGCTCAGCTGATCCTCAAGCAGCTGTTGATTTATTTGCTGCGGGAAGAACGGCAGGTACCGGTAGAGAAGAAGGTCAGCAACCAACTGCATGAAGTGATCCATGAAGTGGCGAACTATGTGCTCCAGCATCCCGGCCTCCCTCATAAAGTGCAGGATTTGGCTGCCCGGGCGGGATTGTCCCCGCGCTATTTCTCGATTAAGTTCAAGGAAATTATCGGAATGTCTGTGCAATCTTACATCATTAAGTCGAGAATCGACCGGGCGCAGCATTTGCTTCTGCATGCCGGCATGAATGTGACCGAGGTGGCAGATGCGCTGGGGTATCGGGACATCTTCTTCTTCAGTCGCCAGTTTAAGCAATATACGGGAAAAAGCCCATCCGAAATCCGTTAAGCAGGTTGTTCTAAATCACGAACACCCTCTGAAGTGAATGAATTCATTGTTCTCGACTGCCAAGCTTGAAGCTTCGGCGGTTTTTTCTTTACAAACCTACAGGTTATTTTTGCCTAGTGTAGGCCGGACAACATCGTCCGGTCTTTTTTTGTGGCCGCGCCTGAGACAATTTGTTTACAAGTCAGTGATATTTTGGCGACATGTATGCCGTAAGCTGAGTGTTGCGTCGAAAGACGGCCTCATCCTGAAGACGAAGGAGGAAAAAGGAATATGAAACCGATGACTTGGCTGGGACTCGTGCTGCTGCTGGTTCTCTCTGCTTGCACCGGGTCCGGGAACGGGGAAGGGGGATCACTCGCGGATACGTCAACAACCGGGATAGCGTTGAATGGTACGAGCGGCCCTGCTTCCGGGACATCCGGCGATCCGGGGAAGAAGGAGAAATCGAATGAGCAGGTGAAGCTTGTCGTCGCCACTTATTTTTTGAGCGATCAGGTCAAGGCTGCCGTGGAGAAATATGAGCAACTGCATCCGAATGTCGATATTGAGCTGCATGCCGCTTCGACGTCGGGCAAAGATCTGAACGATGTGATGAACAAGCAGGAACAATTTATCAAGACCAGCAACACCGCCATGTTGGCCGGAAAAGGACCTGACATCATTGAACTCGATCAGCTTCCTTCCGAACAATACGTGAAGCGGGGGTTGCTTGTCGATTTACACGAGCTGATGGATCAAGACGCTGACTTTCACAAGGAAAATTATTTCACCAATATTATGGACCATGTGCAAAGCGGCGGGGACGGCGGGTTATACGGCATGCCATTGTATTTCTCACTAGTTGGTCTGTATGGCAATGTGGAAGCTATAGAACAAGCAGGCGTTTCGTTTGACGATGACAGCTGGACGCTGAACGACTTCATCGACACCATCAAGCAATTAAAGCAAAAGGGCGATCCATCGTATATCTTCATGGGCGAGGAACGTTATTTCTTGGAACAGCTCGTGACGGAAAATTTCGAGAAGCTCATCACCGTAACGAACGGGGAGCCGCAATTGGATACAAACGCCTTGGCTGAGATGATGGAGCAGGTCCAAAAGATGGCGGATGATGGACTGCTTCATAAGATGGGGAACTATCAGAGACTAACTGCGGTTGGGGAATCCGGGACCGACAGCAAGAATCCCGCCTATTTCATGGATGCAGAGCTCTATTCGCTGCGGGACGCCTTGTTGTACGCCCCATTCCCGCGTACGGCGCTGTATGCTAAGCCGCATCTGGTGAATGCGGGTGGCGGCGGCTACTTCAAACCGTTCGGGCAGCTTGGCATCAATGCCAATTCCGACCATCCACAGGAAGCTTGGGACTTCATTCAATTTCTGCTCAACGAGGAGAGCGTACAAGCTTATTTCGACGAGCATTTGGATGCCAGCCCTGGTTTTCCAATGAACCGAAGTGTATACGAGCAACAGAAGAGCAAGCTCCTTCAGGACGGAACGGTTACAAGCGGGAACGGTCCGAAGGTTCCGGTCGATCCGGATATGCTGGCGCAGGTGGACCATTACATCAACACAGCCGTCCATGCTGTGGGAGGTCCTTCCAAACTCTCCGAGACGATATATAACGAGACGGAAGCGTTCTTTGCCGGCCAGAAGTCAGCGAGCGACGTAGCGAAGGTGATCGCGAACAAGATCAATCTGTTGTTGAATGAATGACGGATAATGGACAACTTTTTACTTAGAGAGGGGATGGGACATGTATCACGAAACAATCGCGGAGGACGTCGCCCATTTGCTGCAGAACCAAGCGACGACTGAGCCCCATGAATAAGCTGCTCACCCTGCTTCGCAAGGACGGGTTCCAGGCTTTCTGGCTGCTTGCTCCGAGCGTGATTGGCTTCTCGATCTTTTATCTGATCCCATTTCTATTAGGCTTCTGGGAATCGTTCACGGACGGTGCGGGCGTTGGAGGAAGCAAATTCGTTGGCTTGCATAACTACATCAACCTGCTGGGCAGCAGCTCCTTCCGCAAGGCGGCTGCCAATACCTTGCTATTCACCGCGGTCAGCGTTCCGTTGCTCATTCTCTTGTCCCTCGGCTTGGCTTTGCTGCTGAACCGGCCGTTGTTCCTCCGTGACGGGATCCGGACATCCATCGTGTTGCCCCTCGTCGTTCCCGTCGCTTCGACCGTTACGATCTGGCAAATTTTCTTCGATTGGAACGGGACGCTGAACGAGTGGCTGCATGAGTTCGGGCAAGGTCGAATCGATTGGATGCAGTCCGATTGGTCGATAGGCATCGTTGCGGTGATGTTTCTTTGGAAGAACCTCGGCTACAACATGATTCTGTTCCTGGCTGGCTTGCAATCGATCCCTAGATCGTATTACGAATCAGCCAGTATCGAGGGAGCGGGACCGTTGCGCCGGCTGTACCACATCACGCTGGTCTATTTGACGCCAACGATGTTTTTCGTCGTGCTCATTTCCATCGTCAATTCGTTTAAAGTGTTCCGGGAAACGTATCTGCTGGCGGGGGATTATCCATACGATCGCCTCTACATGATGCAGCATTATATGAACAACATGTTCGCTTCGCTGGACGTTCAGAAGCTGACTGCCGCCGCGATCCTGATGGTCGGCTGCATCGCTCTGCTGGTTGCTCTTCTGCTCGCGGTGGAGCGTCGGTTTCGGGAGAACATGGAATGAACGGAGGTGATCGAGTGAGGAAGCTCGGCATGCTGCCCCAAATCATCGCGGCGCTTGCGGCTGGCGCAGTTGCGCTGGTTATGCTCGTGCCCATCATTCTGACCGTGACGGGTTCGCTGATGACGGAACAAGAGATCGAGCGGAATTACGGTCTTCTCGGCGTCATGATCGATGTATCGCAGGGAGGAGCGGACGCTTTCGTTAATTTGAAGCTGCTTCCTGACTGGCTGTCCTTCGGCCAATACGCGCAAATCTTAATCCAGTCGGCGAAATATCTTCACATGTTCTGGAACTCCGCCCTGCTGGTGGCACCGATTGTGGTTGGGCAAGCCGTCTGCGGTACGCTGGCGGCTTACGCCTTCGCCAAGCTGCGATTTTTCGGCAGGGATCAGCTGTTTTTCGTCTATCTGCTCACCATGTTGATGCCGTTCCAGGTGACGCTCGTGCCCAACTATCTCGTTATCGACCAACTGGGCCTGATGAATCACGAATCGGCGATCATTCTACCCGGCATCTTCGGCGCGTTTGGCGTGTTCATGATGCGCCAATTCATGACGCATATTCCGAATGCGTACATCGAAGCTGCTAAAATCGACGGAGCGGGGCAGTTCACGATTTTCTTGCGCATAATCGTTCCGCTTGTCCAACCCGGCCTGGCGGCTCTAAGTGTTCTCCTGTTTATCGACTACTGGAACATGATTGAGCAACCGCTCATCTTCCTGCAGGATGACGCCAAGCAGCCGTTGTCTCTCTATCTGGCGCAGATTAACAAACAGGCCCGCGGCATCGGTTTTGCGGCTTCAACGCTGTACATGGCTCCGGCGGTACTCCTATTTTTGTATGCGGAGTCGTATTTCGTCGAAGGGATTGGACAGTCAGGAATTAAAGGTTAGCCGGGAGGTGAGGGTGCTTGGAAGAATTGGCAACCCGTTCAAAACAAAGAAAAATACGCGCGCTTGGGGGACTCTTCTTCGCCCTGCTTATCGTGCTGACACTGGGCGGTAACACGATTCGGGCGTTGTCGATGCCGAAGGTGATCACGGCTGTGCCCACCGTCGGATCACTGGATTATTCCTATGAAGGGACCGCACTGGTCCGGCCGGCAGCGGAACGAAAACTGATGAATCCGGCGGGCTGGAAGGTGCTTAAAGTGCTTGTGAAGGTTGGAGATAAGGTGCACAAAGGACAGCCGCTCGTCCGGTATGACGACAGCGACGTGAAGGACCAGCTTGCCGATCAGCAATCTTCCCTGAAGAAGATGCAGTTGTCGCTGGAACAACTGGAGTACGATTTGAAGCAGGCGCTCCGGGAAGGGGATGAGGAAGCCGTGCATCATGCGTCCTCAGCGCTGAAGAGCATGCAGTTTGATATGGAAGATCAGAAGCGGCGCATCACCAAGCTGCAGGAGGAGATCCAAGCGGGTCGGGAGCTGATCGCTCCGGTGGATGGCATCGTCATGACGGTAGGTGCTGAAGAGGGGATCGCCTCAGCGGGGGTTCCCGACGTCAGCCTATCCGATACGTCCCAGGGCTATCAGATCTGGTTGATGGTGCCGGACGAGCTTGCGATCCTGATCCGGTCCGGTGAAGAACTTGATTCGATCACGCTTGTAGACGACGATGCCCGACAGCTTACCGGCACCGTTACCACGATCGAAGAGGCGTACGATGGAGGGGGGGATTCGATCGGCGATGACCAGCTTGGGCCTGGCGACAGCGACCAAGTCTCGGCCGCGAACACCCGGATCACGATATCACTGAAGGAAGAAGAATCCGGTCTCCTAGGCGGTGAACGCGTCAAAGTGAGCCTGCGCAAATCGAAGGGCGACCAACTGTTGCTCGTCCCCAATGAAGCCGTTCATCATGACAGCCAGGGGGCGTTCCTATACACGATCTCTGCGGAACAAGGCCCGCTTGGTAATGCATATTACGCAAAACTAACCCGAGTCGAGACGGAAGGTTCGAACGAATACGCAACAGCTGTCAGCGGTGAGATCTTCGAGCAGTCCGAGGTCATCGTAGGCAGCACAGGGCTGATCATGGACGGCACCCGCGTCCGGTATGAGCTGAACTAGCAATACAGTGCAGGAGATGGGAAGAGCCGGCCGAAGCCGGCGATGCATGGTCTTGTTTAATTAGCTTGGGTTTGCGGAGTTAAAGCGGCCCAGCGCTTCACCCATCCGTACCTTCTGTCCGGGGGCAAGTTCAGGCCAGGGGGTAAAGGTGCCGTTCTGGGTGAGCAGGACGACGGTGGATCCAAACTCGAAATAAGCGAGGTCGTCGCCTTGCTCCCAGGATTTTGCCGAAGGATCGGTATACTGGATACTGCTCACGTTCATCGCGCCGACCTTCACAAGAGCGATTTCCCCATACTCATGGGAGATGTAAGTGATCAAGCGTTCGTTTCGGCATAACACCTTCTTCATATGGCGCATGCCAAAATCATTCACCGGGTAGACCCGGCCTTGGATGTGCTCACTTTCCAGCTTTTTGCCCGTCACGGGCGCGTGAATCCGGTGATAATCGGTAGGACTCAGATACAGAACAAAGGCGTATCCGTGTTTGTACAATTCGACGCGGGGAGAGCCGGCCAGCAGCGCTTCCAAGGAATAATCCTGTCCTTTCACGTTCAGGATCGTGCCGGATTGCACCTCGCCCATAAACGTAATCAGCGCGTCCACCGGACTAATCATCACTCCCGGCTCCGCGTGCAGCGGGCGCATGCCCGGCTTTAGCTTGCGGGTGAAGAATTCGTTTAACGTGCGGTATTCCCGAAGCTCCTTCTCCGCTTCATGCAGCGGAATGCCATACGATTTTGCGAATAAAGGGATCATTGCTCGGCTAACCCCCGAATGAGAGAACTTGCCTATCAACCGGGATAACCATTTCCGGGAGGAAAGCTCCGTCATCCATTTCATCCATGTCGCGGCCAAATCGCATCCTCCTAGTCTGTCCAGTAATGCTGCATGGGTATTGATGAATTCGTTGCCACTTCCGCTTATCTTGACACAGAATCAGACCGAAATCAATAACGGATTGGTAACCCCCAGTTTACAGATTTGTACAAATTTAGGCTTGATGCCTGGGCGGGGTTGGTGTATGTTTATATCAATCGCATAGGGATACGGGGGCTTGAGCGAATCAGGCTGAGATAGCGGCATATTGCGCCGCGGACCGTTAATCTGATCTGGATAATGCCAGCGTAGAGAATCGATCGTCCGGGACTTTTTGTGCCTTCGTGCGTCCCCGTGACCTGACCACCGTCTGAGCTATTCAGGCGGTTTTTTTTACGATGCGAGGATTTAAATCAAATGATCAGGAGGAGAGATGAAGATGTCAGAGGTTGTTCAAAAAAGAACGGGGCGTGGTCTCAAGCTCAGTGATGTGCTGGTAACGGTGTTGGTCTCGCTGGTGCTAGGTGTGGTGTATCACTTTTGGAGTTCGGTGTACAATTTGTTCTCCCCCCTGTTCTTCCAGGCCGATGAACTGGTGTACGGGATGTGGTTCCTGGCTGCAACGCTGGTGTTCTTGTTGATTCGCAAACCGGGGGTGGCGTTAATCGCGGAGATCGCTGCTGCCCATGTGGAAATTTTGTTCGGGAGCGAGTGGGGCGTCCAGTTGGTTCTTTACAGTGTGCTGCAAGGTTTAGGGGCGGAGCTGGTGTTCGCCGCGTTCCGGTACCGGAAATTTTCCGGCTCCGTTGCTGCGTTGGCTGGGATTGGGGCTGCCGTAGGTTCGGTTCTCCCAGATTTCTTCTACGGCTATGTGCAGGATTACGAGCCGTGGCTCTTGACTGCCAAATATGCGATGCGGGCCGTCAGCTCGGCGCTGATCTGCGGGTACTTCGCTTATGCCGTCGTGAAGGCCGTAGAGGCAACAGGGGTTACGACATTGCTGCGACCCGTTGATCCCAAAGATTATGCGGCGTTGAATGACTGATGAGCAAAGAAACGACGGCAGCTGAGATCCGGGAGCTGCGGCTCAAGTTCCCGGGAGAGGATCGGTTTGTGTTTAAGGATTTGGATTTCTCGGTGCGGCGTGGGGAGCATGTGCTGCTGCTGGGTCCCAGCGGATGCGGCAAATCGACGCTGCTCCAGGTGCTGAGCGGCATCATTCCAGACCTAGTTGAGATTCCGATGCGCACGTCCGCACAACAGCTTCCCGCGTCATGGCGATTTTTGTTCCAGGATCCGGATACGCAGTTTTGTATGCCTTACGTGGATGAGGAGTTGGCGTTCGCCTTAGAAAATTTGGGCGTGCCGAAGCCGGATATGCCCGCGCGGATGCAGGCTGCATTGGCGAAGGTGGGCCTTGACCTGCCTGAGCTCCATGTGCCGATCGATTCGCTATCCCAAGGGATGAAGCAACGGTTGGCGCTTGCCTCCGTGCTGCTGGGCGATCCGGAGGTGCTGCTGCTGGATGAGCCTTCGGCATTGCTCGATCCGCAGGGCCGAGAGCAAATTTGGCAAGCGATCGCTAAGGTGGCTGAGGGCCGCACCCTCATTATCGTGGAGCACCGGATCGAGGAGTTGACGGCGCTAGGTCTGGTTGACCGCGTCGTGTTGTTTGGACCGGATGGGAAGGTGTTGGGCGAGGGGGCACCGGACGTCGTGTTTGATACGTATCATTCCGAGCTTATTGAATTTGGGATCTGGTATCCCGGCGTATGGGAAGCGTATTTTGCCACAGAAGCCGGCCGCAGGTTATTGGAGCCGGTGGGAGGTAGCCGGCAATTGGATGGGCCTGCCGCCGTGGAGTTGACTGACTTTCACGGGTTCCGGCATGGGCGGCCGGTGATTGAAGTCGGGCAAGCCGCCGTGTATCCCGGGGATTGGATTGCGATCACTGGGCCAAACGGTGCAGGGAAGAGCTCGTTGCTGCTCAGTCTGATCGGTTTGCTGCCGTCTGAGGGGGCATTTACACTGCAGGGAAAACGGATCGAGACTGGGAAGCTTAGCCGACGTGACCGCAGACGACGGTTGGAGTCGGCCGCTCGTGAGATCGGATTTGTGTTCCAGAATCCGGAGTTTCAGTTTGTCGCCGATCGGGTGGTGGACGAAGTCACCTTCTCGCTGAGGGAGGATGGACTTGACGCCAGAACGCTGAACGGTCGGGTGACGGAGTATCTAGAGCAGTTTGGTCTAACCGGCTTGGAGATGCGGCATCCTTACCAGCTGTCGCTGGGGCAGAAGCGGCGCCTTAGTGTGGCTGCGGCGGCCGTGCGCGAACAACAGGTGTTGCTGCTAGATGAGCCGACCTTCGGTCAGGATGCTGCGAACACGTTTGCCATTCTGCAGTTATGCGAGGCGTTACGTCGACGCGGGACGGCGATCCTCATGGTTACCCATGAAGAGCGGATCGCAGAGCAGGTGGCCACCCAGTATTGGGAGGTCCGGGACGGACGGTTGACGAGCCAACAGTTGACCTCGCGGGTAGAACGGTCCCAGGCAAGTGCCGGCGAATCACCGGAATCCAACGGATCAGCCGAACGGGGAGCGGATATCACCTCCGCGCCAACCGACCAGCCTGGCCGCCGGGATCCGGAGGCGGTGATTGCCAGATGAGACGTTTTCTGACCCCGAAACGGCGGACTTGGTTGCATCAGGCGAACCCGGCTGCCAAGCTGGCGTTGATGATCCTGCTGTTTCTGCTGACGTTATTTACGCACCGGCTTGATTTTATTTTTTATCAGGCGCTTCTTTTTACGTTCTTGCTCTTCCTGCTCAGCGGTTATGAACCTTGGAAAGTCGCTTTGCTTCTGTTCCCCTTTGCGCTGATCTTTGCCTCCTCGGCGGCGACGATGATTCTGTTTGGCAAAGGGACGGAGATCTGGTGGTCGTGGGGATTGTTCCGCATTTCTGAAGAAAGCTTCTACCGTGGGATTCACATCGGGTTCAAAGCAGTGGCCTTTGCTGCCGAAGGGCTGTTGTTCGTGTTGACGACTTCTTCGGTCGCTTTGTTTTACGCGCTAATGCAGCAGGCGAAGCTGCCGCCCAAATACGCCTACAGCTTTATGGCCTCGGTCCGGCTGCTTCCCATGGTCTGGGAGGAGCTGCTTGTCCGACGTAATGCGCTGCTGATTCGCGGCGTTCGCCGTCCGCGCGGACTGCCCGGTCTCGTCGCGCAAGCGAAGCTGTACGCTGTGCCGCTGCTGTCTCAGAGCATCCGGCGGGCCCATCGAGTTGCTGTCGCCATGGAAGCGAAAGCGTTCGACGGAAATCGGCCGCGCACGTATTATTACCCGACTGCCTATTCCCGGTACGATGTGTTGACATGGCTGCTCATCGGCTTGGTTGCGGCTGCAGCTTACTTCTTGGCGGACTTGTACCCGCTATTTCACATTGCAGATGTTCGCTATCATGAAATCTTATGAAACGAAGGGGCATGATTCCTTCCGGAGAAACGGGTTACTGCCTGCTCTCTGTGTTTAGGAATCCGCCCCTTTTTTTAGTTTTGTTCCATTTGGCTAAGCCCGGTTCGATCGGTCTAACAAATAACGGGCGTAAGCCATAGGCTGTCGATATGAATCCTTCCAGGCTTCCAGCAATCCGGCTTTACGAAAGCCGTAACGCTGGTCACGCCCATTGCATTCGATAAAGTAAGGCTTCCCGCTTGCGGATAAGCCAATGTCCAGCCCCAGGTCGGCGAGATGCGGGAGACGGTTGCCCAGATAGCGGGAGATGGTCAGGGCAAGCTCATTAACGTGAGCAAGGGCTGCCGGGACGATCTGCTCCGGGAGCACTTTGGCCAGCAGCTCCTTGGCGGGATGGGCTTCGCCGCCTCTGGCGAGGTTACACACAAAGCTGCCTGCAGCAGCTACTTTGGCGAAGCGCCCGGTGACGCTCCAATCGCCTCCGCCGCCCCGCTGGACGGTGATCCGCAGATCGATGGGGCGCTGCTCGTATTCCGCCAGCGGAATACGCTCTTGCACGAGATAAGGCGTGCGACGCAGCATATGCCGAACCCCGGGCGGCAGTTGTCCCCGATGCAGTCGAATCGTTCTCCATTGCCGCTGGCCAAGTGTCGTAGCATAAGTGAGCTCCCACCCTGACGATGGCAGATGTCGCAATCGCATGACACCATGGCCAACGGAGCCGCGGATCGGCTTAAGGATGAGGTCCGTATGGCGGGTCATCATGTTCCGCAGATTGCTGGGGGTTAACGGCATCGATGCCGGAAGGTACGGCCGCAAGTGAGGAGCACTCCAGAGCAAGCGGTGGATGAAGTCTTTTCCATAACGGTTGGTGGTATTAAAGATTGTGATGCCCCGGGCATTCAGGGATTGGAGTCTTTTTCGAGCTGCAAGTCTGGGATATAACGCTCGGTTATGGATCACTGAAGGCAAGGGAAGCTGTTGCTCGACGTATTCGATGCCATTATATACATAAGCGAGACATCTGCCCCCTGCCGGATCGATGCCGGCGAGACGCAAGAAAACGGGGATTAATCCATATTCCTGTGCCGCTTCTTCATACCCTGTGATCCACTCTTGGCCGGTTCTGCGCGTAGGGATCCCTCGGTACATGCTGGAATTCAGCAGGATTCCGACAGTGTCCTGACTCAAGTGGGTTTCCTCCTTCCCGTGCGTCTTCCTTCAGTGTATGTTGTCCCGGGTCATTAGCGTGGACGACTGTGCTGCGACAGCCGCCTGTTTTCGGGCGAACTACGGATGGAACACCGCCTTTGGCAAATTAGGCTCATCTTCCAAGAAGGTGTCACATTTGCCAGGAGCTTCTCGTATATTTAGGATATCGAATGCAAGTGAAACGGTAAGGAGGGGGGACTTCACATGGATCGGGAAAAAGTCGCGTTGATCGCGCCTGACGCCTTTACGGCGGTTTCAGGGAAACACCGTCCAGTGAAGAGGGTGCTTGAACGAATGCTCCCTCATGCGGCAGAGCAGCTGCACATTCGCCTCTTTGGCGTTGCGGACGGGCATCTACCGGCCCAAGGATGGATGGGGGGCGTTCCTTTTTATTGCTTGCCCGGGGGACGCCTCTATCTGGAGTCACTGCTGCGGCACTTGCGCAAGTGGCGGCCGGATACGGTGGACGTTTATGGCCGACCATTGCTGGCTTGTCAGCTGAAAGCTCGGCTTCCGCTCTCCCGTGTACTGTTGACGTTACCCTCTGCCCAGATCGTATCTTCTTCCTGCCATCCCAAGGCATATACAATGCAAGTTCTGGAAAACGTGGACGGCCTGATCGTCGGCAGTGAACGGACCAAAGCCGAGTTGCTGGCGCAGTTCCCCTCTTTGGTCACTCCGGTATGGGTTCATTTGCCGGGAGCAAGCCTAGAGGAACAGGTGCTGCTGCGCTGGACGCCAGATGGGGAACGGGAACGTCAACAGCGGCTGATGGAGCGGGGATGGATGAATCGCAAAATCATTCTATTGGCTGGAAGTTGGCCGCCGCTTAGGGACGAGGAGCACATTGTCTCGGCTCTTACCGAGGTGCTGGATCGCGTGCCGGAGGCGATGCTGGTGTTCCTTGCCGCCGACTTCCCCGGAACCGGGGCTTTCCGTGAATGGTTTGAGCGATCGAAGCCACATGGGCTTGCCGCCTACGCTCCAGAGCGGATTGCCTGCCTGCAGGCCGGGTCGCCTTACTTCATCTCGGATAGGTATCTCTTGGCGGATTGCCTGGTGATGTTACCGGGCGATGAGCCGGCATCGATGTTAATGCGCCTTGAAGCGATGGCTGCCGGCTTGCCTACGCTGGATGCTCATGACGCCCCGGTACTTGAATTTGCGGTTGATGGACTGCTCGCCGAAGGGGCGGGAGACAGTTTGGCTGATCGGATCATACTGCTGCTGGAGGAAGAGGAATTTCGTCAAGTCATCGGCCGGGCCAGCCGAGAAATCGTTCGTCGTCATTACCGCTGGGATCACACCGCAGACCGTTGGGTCAGTCTCGTGCGCGCCAGAGGGGTGCAGACGCACATAGGTCGACGAAGCGCTAAAAACTGATGATATCTGGATGTCCAGAGCTAATCTTAGGGAAACGCCGAAAGGCGTTTTTTTCTTTTGTCCCACAAGCAGGGCCTGTGCCGCATTCGTCAGGACAACTGTACGTTTGCCGTTACCAGCCCCCCGGCCAATCATACACTGAGGTATATGCTCCGGTATTATCACGTTTTTGGGAGGAAATTGATGTGGTCAAAAAACACAAGCGGCCGCGCATCCGACTGAACCGCAAACCGATTCAGCGCCCTAAAGTGCTGCCGCGTTTGGTCAATCATCCCGATCCCATCGTATCCATCATCATTCCGGCGATGAATGAAAGGGCGACGATCGCCAGCGTACTGCGTGAAGCCGGTCTGGTGCATCCGCGCAGCGAAACGATCGTCGTGGTGAACGGCTCAACTGACGGGACCGCTGAGCTGGCTGAAGCCTGCGGCGCTCACGTCATCCACGTACCGGAGCCGCTGGGACATGATGTGGGCCGGCGCGTTGGGGCGGAGGCGGCCCGCGGTCAAGTGCTGCTGTTCATCGACGCTGACATGGTGATTCCAGCCCGGGAGCTTCGGCCTTTTGTCAACGCGGTGCTGACGGGTGTCGATGTGGCGCTGAACAGCTACTCCGGCCCGGTACGAGGGAAGGTGGCACATCCAGTCGTTCTGGCCAAACACGTCCTGAACGGTGTGCTGCAGCGTCCTGACCTGCGCGGAGCTTCCTTGACGGCAGTCCCGCATGCGATGAGCCGAACTGCGGTAGACACCGTCGGCCTGGATGCGCTGGAGGTTCCGCCGCTCGCCTTAGCTAAAGCGATCCGGCTGGGGTTAAACGTCCAGCCGGTGCATACCGTCCCCGTTGGCAAGCTAAATCCAGCCCGGGGACGCATAGGGAAGAAGGGAAGTCGTGTTGATCCGCTGACCGCATTGGTGGCAGGGGATCATCTGGAGGCGATCCATTGGCTGCTCCTCCAGCAAGGACCGCGCGGCGGATACAGCGATCTGGGACGGCAACGCGGTAAGGTGAGGTGATCCATTGATGGTCATGGTAACTCGGCAAAAGATGAAGGTTCGTCGGAAACGAAGAAGCGGTTCTTCGGCCCGTTTGCGCGGAGGAGCAATCCGTAGATCCAGCGGCTTCTCCCGCAAAGGCCGCCGCGGGGTCCGTCCTTCGACGGGAAGAAGATATGCCGGCATCCCGCTCCAACGCCTCAAAGCCAAAGCTTGGGCCGCAGGAGCCCGTGCGGCGGCACAGGATGGGGCGGAGAAGGGTTCGCCACAGATGCAGGCTTGTTTTCAAGCGTGGGCGCAGGCGGAGCGGGTGGATCAACTGCCTTTCACGGCTTTGTTGACGGCTTCCTTGGCGTATCGCCGCGGGTATGCCCATGCAGCCGGATTGAGTAAGATGTGGATTCCGCTGCCGCTGAAAGGCCGTGCCTCAGCGATTGTGACGGCGAGTAATGAGGAGCAGACGTTGCCGGCGGTTTTGGCAGAGCTCCGCAAGCTGCCTCTGCATGAGATCATCGTTGTCCTGAATGGCTGCGATGATGCAAGCTTTACCGTCGTGGATCGCGATCCGCGCATTACGCGGCTGAGCTTCCCCGAGCGGTTAGGGCATGACGTAGGCCGGGCGATTGGGGCGGCGATAGCTACCGGAGATATTTTGCTGTTCACCGACGGGGATATGTGCGTTGCCGCCGAGGATTTAGCTGCTTTTTTGATCGCCATCGATCGGGGAGAGGACTTGGCGCTCAACGATTTGACGCCGCATCTGCCGCGGTTCTCCCAGCAGGATGAGGTAACGCGCTGTAAGGCATTCTTGAATCTGGCGCTTGGACATCCGGAGTTGAAGGCGAACTCGTTAACTGCGGTGCCAAACGCTTTGTCCCGCCGCGCAGTACGGACGGTAGGCACCGCTGCGCTGATCGTTCCTCCGAAAGCCCAAGCGCTCGCCTTGGTTCGCGGGCTGAAGGCAGGTGCGCCGATTTCCGTGGACGTGATCCGCAAAAACCGTCTCCGCACCAGCAACAGCGGGGCGGGTAATGCGGTCGCACGGATGATCGTTGGCGACCATCTCGAGGCGCTTGGTGAGGTTATGAAAACGGAAGGCGTCCGGTTACGCTTCTCCACAATAGGCCGGAGCGAACTTGCGAAAGTGAGGAATGCCCGATGACGGCTGGAGTAACGAGTATCATCATTCCGACCTATAACGGGCTTCACTTGCTTGCCCCTTGCGTGGCGGCGATCCGTCAGTATACGGAGACTCCTTATGAGATTATCGTGGTGGACAACGGCTCCGAGGACGACACGGCATCGTTCTGTCTGAAGGAGCGTCTGATCCTGGTGGCGCTGCCGCGCAATGAAGGATTTCCGATCGCTGTAAACCGAGGATTGTCGGTCGCTTCGGGCGCTCACCTTCTTATTCTTAACAATGATGTTCTTGTCTCTCCGCGCTGGCTCTCGAATCTGCTCCAGGCGCTGCACAGCGCCGCTGATGTCGGCCTCGTCGGCCCGGTGACCAATTATGCCAGCGGACGGCAGCAGGTGGAGATCAATTGGGAGGAAGGAGAGGATTTCGCCAAAATCGCCGAACGTCATAACCATTCGGATCCGGCCAAATGGCAGGAAGTCCAGCGGCTGATCGGTATGTGCCTGCTCTTTAAGCGGGAGGTACTGGAGCGGGCGGGAGGATTTGACGAACGGTTTTCGCCCGGTCATTACGAAGATGACGATTACTGCTACCGTGCTCGGCAGCTTGGTTATCGTCTGCTTATGTGCGGCGATACGCTGGTGTACCATGAAGGCAGTGCCAGCTTTAAAACCCGCCATCCGGAAGGGTGGAGCGAGCTGATAGAACGGAACCGTATGCGGTTTATCGATAAATGGGGCGTAGATCCCTGGCAATTTATTTAACAGGGAGCCCCAAATTTTTAAGGTAAGGGAGGAGCGTTCATGAAAGGTGTGATTTTGGCGGGGGGCACCGGCACGCGTCTATACCCGCTGACCCGATTGATCAACAAGCATCTGCTTCCGGTCGGGAATTATCCGATGGTCTGTTACGGCATAGAACGGCTGCGTCAAGCTGGAATCACCGACATCCTCATCGTGATCGGCAAACAATCTGCAGGGCTGTACGCGGACTTCCTTGGCAGCGGGGAGAACTTTGGGGTTAACCTGACGTATCGTATCCAGGAGTCGGCCGGTGGAATTGCAGAAGCCCTGGAGCTGGCGGAAGGGTTTATCCCACCGGCCAGTAAATTCGTTGTGCTATTGGGTGACAACCTGTTCTTGGACGATTTAACACCATACGTGGAGCGATTTAAGCAACAGCCTTTGGGCAGCGCACGGGTAATGCTGAAGCCGGTGGATGATCCACGGCGCTATGGCGTGCCGGTGTTTGCTGAAGATGCTCCGGAACATATTGCTTATATCGAAGAAAAACCGAAGAAACCGAAATCAAAATATTCGGTCACTGGGATTTACATGTACGATGACAGCGTGTTTGGCATGATCCGCAGCATCGAACGTTCCGCTCGCGGCGAACTGGAGATTACAGACGTGAATAACCTTTACGCGCGGGAAGGCAAGCTTGAGTTCGACGTACTCCAGTTGTGGTGGGGAGATGCCGGCACATTTGAATCGCTGCAGGAAGCCGCAATTCATATGAAAGGCGTACTTCCCTAAGCGATAGGGAAGCCGGAAAGGAGGCACGGGATGGCTACACGCGACAATGCGGCGGTCACCAGCCGCAAAACATTCAGCCGGCGGGGCGCCGGTAGCGCAGCTGCGGCCTCACCGGGCCGCCGGTCCGCCGGCCGGTGGAAGAACGGCCGCGCGAACCGTACTGCCGCCGGCAAGGCCGCGCTGCGCCGGCGTCATGGCAGCCGCCGGGGCCGCAGCGGGCGCCTCGGGCGTCGCGGAGCACGCGCGGCGGCATGGCGGCGGTACCGGCAGGCGGCGGGCTATGCCGGCAGCGGGCTCGGCCCCGGCGCTATGGCCGGTACCGACGGCGCAGGCTATGCCGGCGCAGCAAGCCGTCTTAGCGGCTCGGGCGGCCGCCAAGGCCGGGCCACTAAGGCCCTTTCGCCTGGCCCAGCCGCATTCTCGCCGCCGCTATTGCCTGCACCCGGGCCGGCGTCGCTGGATTCGGCGGCGCCGGATGCCTCCGGAGCCGCCTGGTCTACGGCGGAAGCGGAGCGGGTTCGCGCCGCCGCCTTCGAGGCCGGCTACCGCGAGGGCTTGTTTGAAGGCGGGGAAGCCAAGCTGGGCCGCTTAATTCCCCGCTATATGCTGCTGCCCGAAATCCGGGTGGACGACGTCATTGCCGCCGGTTTCCCAGCCGTTGCCGGGCAGCTTTATCCGATGCTTACGCCAGCAGAAGTGTTCGCTACAGCGGAGGGGGCGCTGCGGGAAAACCGACCGCTGTCGATTGTCCGTCTCGGCGACGGAGAACTGCTCACCTTGGCGCACGGTACGGTCATTTCCACCGAGGAGGCGCTCCGCTGGGGGGCTTTTTTGCCCTATGCAGGCGTGCATTTGCCTAATCCGGCAGCACGTGAAGCGTTGGCAGCCGCCATAAGGGCTGCGGATATTATCGGGGTTCCGGAATCCCGTCATCCGTCCTATCAGGGGCTGTTGTTCCCGGTGCTGCGCCATTATGGAATCGATTACCGCAGCCTGCGTTTGACCACTTCGACCGTCAATTATGAACTCAATACCGGAGGTTATTTAACGAGACTGGTGCATGGCCGGCGTGTCTTACTAATCGGGAATCAAGCGGAAGCGTTGGCGGGATATCTTGGGCAGCGCGGTGTGCAGGTTGTGGGTTGGCTTGCTCCGGTGCAGGGCGTTGCCGATGTGCCCAGGGTCATGATGCGCTTCCGGGAAGTTCCGGACTTTGATCTGGCTTTGGTTGCGGCTGGAGTGGCAGCAGTGATGATCTGCACACGGATATCCGGAGAACTGGGCAAAGTGGCGTTGGATACGGGACATTTAGCCGACAAACTGATAAAAGGGGAGGCGGCATGGCCGCAGCTCGGGGAGGTGCACAACAGTGCAAATGGAGTTTGACGGAAAAACCAAACATACTAGACGCGGTTCAGGAACCTACGAGCAAGGATACACTGCCGGCTATACTTACGGAGTTCAAGAAGGCTACCGAACATTTGCTGACCGTCAGGAAATCACGAGTATTATTATTCCGACTTATGATCGTAGAGATCTGCTGCTACAGTGCTTGGATCATATTGATCGCTACACGTCTACACCTTATGAAGTCATCGTCGTTGACAATGGGTCGACCGATGGAACGGCGGCGGCGGTTCGGAGACGGCCGGGGCGAGTGCGGCTGGCGGTGTATCCGCAGAATCTGGGGTTCGCCCGTGCCGTAAATACCGGTCTAATGATGGCCAAAGGGAATACAATTGTGCTTCTGAACAACGATGTACTGGTGACGGAGCGTTGGCTGGATCAACTGCTGGCGTGCCTTCGTCAGTTTCCTCAAGCAGCTGCAGTTGGGCCGGTAACGAATTACATCAGTGGCGAGCAGCAAATGGATGTTCCTTATGAGGATGTGGCGGATATGCCGGCATTTGCTGCCATGTACAACCGTTCGGATCCGATGAAGTGGCGGATAACCGATCGGTTGGTAGGGTTTTGCGTAGCTTTTCCTCGAGCAACGCTGGAGCAAGTTGGATATTTCGATGAAGGATATGAGATCGGCAATTTCGAGGACGATGATTGGGTCGCCCGTTTGCGCCTGCAAGGAAAAACGCTGGTGATCGCCGGAGACACCTTCGTGCATCATTACGGAAGCATGACGATGAAAGGGTTAGGCAATCAGCAGTTTCAGGAAGTAAACACTCGCAACCACCATTTCTTTCGTGAAAAATGGGGAGATCTGCACGCTCTCTATGCACGGATGCCTGCTTGGCGGGGGGAACGGACGTTAAGGGCGGCGGATTTCTTCCCGACCCACGTGCGGGTTCGAGATGTGAAGGGAGGCGTACACTGGCTGGAGCATGGCGTTCGCCATCCGGTGCACCCGGCGGCGTCTGACTCATTGCCGGGGCTGCCGCGACTGTCCGTGCTGGATCTGGTCCAGCTTCCCGTCGGCCCGGCCCGTTCACCGGAGCAACTCGCTGGCTTAAGCAGCGGTATGCCATCCGAGGCGGGCTTTACGGACGGCGTCGTGGTCGCCAGCAACGGACGGTGGTACCAAATCGATCGGGGGCAACGGAGGGAGATCGTCTCGGAATACACGCTCCGCGCTTGGGGGCTTACGCCTTCGTTAGCTGTACCGGAGAACGAAGTGGCTGCCTACCCGGAGGGGCTACCGATTCTGCCTCCGCAACGCATCGTGAGCGAGGATTTATAGGCTGGAACAAGCCGGCTCTACAGGAACGCGCAAATTCGTACCGGCATATGTTATTGGAGGGCATCCTGAGGCTGGTGTCCGCAGTCCGCTAATCAGAGCACGGCGTAAAGGCCGGCCTTAGTTGAGGAGGAGTCAGAGTGGAGCAAAAAATATCTGAGATCATCGTGCACATGGCCCACTCTCACCAGCAGATGGCGCGGGTGATCGATGCGGAACGACAAGTCGCTGTACGCATGGCACAGATCGTTCATGCGATTCCCGACGCCGAGCCAGCGTTCGATGGGACGCCCGGCATTTTGGAGAATTCGGGTCGGATCAACAAAAGTGTGATCTCCTACTTAAATGCCATTGCCGATTTACAGGAAGCAATGGCCGAGAATTTGAGCCATGTGATGAAGCAATTAAAGGTCCAAGAAGAAGAGTGAGGTTAATGAAGCGGGGTATGATGCCATGAGCAGGGAACAGGCTTATCTGAACATGTTGGATGCGGCCGCAAAAATCCAGTGGAACGTCGCAATGATACTGGAAGCCAAGGCGGTCGAGTCCGAGAAGGTGCGCAACTGGATATTGAATCATGTGCTGGATAGCAGTTTCGAGGATCACGAAAAGCAGCTGTCCGACCCGCTGGAGGTTCACGATCAACTCGTGGAGGTGATTGAGGGCCTGACCAAGCTGCAAAATGGGCTGTGTAGCAACCTGAAAACGGTGCTCCCTCCCGACATGACAGAAGGCGGCGGGGATGGTCTGGACGGAGGATTCGGCGGGTTGTTCGACGGCGGTGATTTTGATCTGGAGGCAGGCAAATGACGATGTTCCCCCTTCAGGCCGGGGAGGAGGCGAAACTCCGGTTAGTTGATGCCATAAGCCAAAGCCAGCAAGCGATGGCGCGGATTCTCGGCAGCCTCGCCGACGTGACCGAGCTCTCCCCGGACGCTGCAAGGCATATTGCCGGAAATATAGATAAATTGACCAAATATCAAGAAGCGATGGCCCGCACGGTTTGCGGGTTGACTTTTCATCGCGTCAAATATGGAACTCCTTCACCACCATGGATGATGGACGCCTGCTATGCAGCATACGACGTGACCCGAGGAGTACAGGAGGAAGAAGAAGGATGGCAAAAACCAAACTCCGGCGTACCCGCCGTGTAAAGCCGCGTACGACGAGAAAAGTTCGGCTCCGCAGAAAACGGAAGCTGACCCTAAGGCGGAGAAGCAAGACGATCCTTGCCCGCCGCAAGCGTCGCAAGGCGGTACACAAGCTGCGTACACATCGCAGAAGAAGACGGAGAGTAAGACGCCGGCGCAACGCTCTACCGGTCCCGGCAGCGGCGGTTCCTGTTGCAGAACAAGGAAGTGAAGACAAGGCCATTTATGATCAGGCCTATAACGAGGCTTATCAAGAAGGTTTTAACAGCGGCTTCGCCCAAGGCTACGAGGACGGACATAAGATGGCCTACAAGGATCAAGTCTGACGTATCATCTCTGAAAAGAATCAATCTGATAGGTGCAAATCAGATCGATATCCAGCTAATTAGCATCAAATCTATTAACCGTTGTCGGTTCATCGGCAGCGGTTATTTCATTATAGGGAGGGGGCATATTGCCTTTCTCCGCCCCTTTTTAACCATTATCCCTTTGAATCAGGGAGTGAAGAGAATGGGATGGAACTGTCCAGTATAAAAAATCTTGAAGTTGCCCAGGGGTCAATTCCTTAACTACTTGCATGTACTTCTTGTAATACTCCATACACTTTACTTCTTGCAATTCTTATGCGACTGCTGCAAGGAACGGCTTCCGCTGGCGTGCGTTCAGACCATGGGCGATTAACTCACGGTAAGGGATGGCAGGAATGGACAAGCACATCTGCAGCAGGTTTTGACACATCTCTTCCTCGGAACAAGTCATGCGCAGGTAGCGGCGGACGGTGTACTCGTTCAAATACGCCTGCAAATGCGTTATTCCTAGCGAGACATACGTGCGTCGGATCGAGTCTCTTGCTTGTCTCACGACTCTCCGCAAGGGCAGATACATCCGATAAGCGA